>JAEVYV010000155.1 GCA_023392575.1 Bacteroidota bacterium
TAAGTAATCCGCGCTACAAAATAAACCGCCTTCACTGTTTTGCCGCTTGCCGAGTCGGTAACCTGAACCGGCACCGGAACAAATTTTTTCAGAAAGGCAGGAAGATTGCCGGCAAGCACCTCGGCTACCGCAAGCGAATCGCGTTGTTCCCAAGAAAACGGAAATGCCTGCTTGTAAAACTCTGTACCGGAAAGGGCATTGGGCTGACGGCCGGGGGCCTGAATGGTTTTATAAGAACAGGAAAAAAACAGGCACGCCAGTAGGCAACAGGCAATCGATTTTGTCATATCATTTTTCTTGGTCTTGAGGTGGTGTATTAAAGGAAAGAGTTCTCCGCCTCAATGATTCGTTCTGCGATGAGCAAATCAACTGGTCGGGTGATTTTAATATTGTTCTCCTCTCCCTCTATCAGCGAAATTTTCAAACCATAGGCTTCTACCACGGTGGCTTCGTCGGTAAACCGCTCCTTGTAATCGATTTGAAACGCCGGCAACAAAATTTTGCTGTGAAAGGTTTGCGGGGTTTGCACCAGCACAATGCGGTTGCGGTCCAGCACCTCGTTGTCGTTTTTCTCTTCGTTCAAAAAACGGACACTGTCCCTTGTGTGCACCACCGGCACGGCACTGCCCATTTGCAAGGAATGCTCGTAGCACCTTTGAATCAGCTCGGTGCTCACAAGACAGCGCACGGCATCGTGCACAAAAACAATGGCTTCGCCTTCCACCATCTTCAACCCATTTTGCACCGAATGGAAACGGGTTTCCCCGCCCAGTCCAATGAGGATCCGGTCATAATCAAAATAGGCATCGATGATTTCCTTGCCCATATCGGCATAATCTTCGGGCAGTACCAAAATGATCTGCAAATCTTCGTACGCCTCCAAAAAGGCCTTTATCGTATAGTATAAGACGGGCTTGTCGTTGAGCAGAAGAAATTGTTTGGGAATGGCTTTGCCCATTCTTTTCCCGGTTCCTCCCGCCACAATAACTGCATATTTTTTCATGAGCATTCCAACTTTGAAAAAAAGCAGCTCCGCATTGCGCTGCTTTCAATGAATTGATCCACAAAAGAAACAAAAGCCACTGACATTTGAAAAGAAAAATCAACCCCAGGGCGGCTTTTCACCCCCTCAGGAAAGCAAAAGCTCACACTCGTGCAGCAACTTTTGCCTGTCGATGGCCACGGTGCCCACCTCCTCGCAAACCAACCCTCCGGCAATATTGGCGATCTCTGCCATCAGGTGAACATTCCTTGTCGCCCCATACACCAAAGACGCTACCGCAATCACCGTATCGCCGGCACCCGACACATCGGCAATGTTGCGCAGATGCGAGGGAATAATGGCGGATTTTTTATCCTGATTGTAAAACACGCCTTTTTCTGAAAGGGTAATGAACGAAACCTGGTGATGCAGCAGGTGCGAAAGCTCCAGGTGAATGTTTTGCAGTATGGCAAGATTTACCTCCGTGAACAAAAGGTTCAACGCTTCTTTGACTTCTTTTAAATTGGGCTTGAAAATATCAACGCCCTTGTACTCAATAAAGTTTTTTCGTTTCGGATCAACTGCCGTGATGATGCCGGCCTGCCGGCAGGTAGAAATAACCACACGAATCACCGCCTCGGTTAACACTCCCTTGTTGTAATCTTCCAGAATAACAATGTCCGGCTTTTCGGTTTGCACAAACTTTTCAAACAATTCGATCAACCGCTCTTCCTCTGCCCCATCCAGGTCTTTGGTGACTTCTGCATCCAACCGCATCATCTGCTGGTTGCGGCTGATGATGCGGGTTTTATTCGTGGTTATTCTTTTATCGCTGGCAAAACAATATTCTGTGCTGATGTTTTGACTGCGAAACAAACCATGCAACTTCTCTGCATCTTCGTCGTTGCCGGTAGCGGAAATCACAAATGCCTTTGCGCCCAAAGAGGTGAGATTAAGCGCCACGTTGCCGGCGCCCCCGATGCGGTATTCTTTATTTTTTAAGGCCACAATGGGCACCGGCGCCTCGGGTGAAATCCTGTCCACCTCGCCCCACATATACGTATCCAGCATCACATCTCCAACCACCCCAACTTTAAGAGAAGAAAACTTTTCAAATAACCCATGAACATTTTCCATGTAAAACCTATCCCTCCGTTTTTTTGCGAGCCAAAGCAACGAAATAAATCGGAATTCCAAGCAACACAATCAACAGACCCCACAGCGAATACTTAGGCGAGGCGACCACCAGGCCGGTGCAAAAGGCAACGGCCAGCAGAATGTACACAATGGGAAGCACCGGATACCCAAAGGCTTTGTACGGCCGTTCCAGGTCGGGCCGTTTTTTTCTCAGTATAAAAATACCAATGATCGTCAGCACATAAAAGATTACCACAACAAAGGAGATCATGGTCAACAGATCGTTGTACGTCCCGCTCAAACACAGCAAAGAGGCAACAATGCACTGCACCCACAAGGCATGTTCGGGTACTGCGTGTTTGTTTAACCGGCCGGCCTTTTTAAAAAACAGGTTGTCGTTGGCCATGGTATAGTAAACCCTTGCCCCGGCCAGGATCAAACCATTGTTGCAGCCAAAGGTGGATATCATGATCATGACTGCAATGATCATGGAACCCGTGTTGCCAAAAAACTGCTCGGACGCAGCAATGGCCACCCGGCCTTCTTTGGGAAAAGCAATACCGTCTAAGGGCAGCACGTTCAGGTACATCAAATTGGTTGTTACATAAATCAGCGTAACGATCAATGTTCCCAGGAACAGGCTCAACCCGATATTCTTTTTCGGGTTTTTAATTTCCCCGGCAATAAAGGTTACATTGTTCCAGGCATCGCTGCTGAAAATAGAACCCACCATGGCGGCGGCAATGGCGCTGATAAGGGCAAAGCCACCGATCGCTTGCCAGCCCGTGGGCTGCAATACACCGGCAGCGTCTTGTTGGCCCAGGTCCTGGGCGGCGGCAAATCCGGTTAGCCAGTTAGCATCCCAAAAACTTTCCTTGGCCAAAACAAACCCAAAAACGATCAGGCCAAACAGGGCCAGCAGCTTGACCGTAGTAAATGTTGTCTGGATTATCTTGCCCCCCTTTACCCCTTTTGTGTTGGTGTAGGTGAGAAACACCACCATTAAAATGGCCAGAATTTGTGCGGCAGAAATTTTAAGAAATCCCAGATCAAACATGATTTGACTTTCACTGACCTGCGGAATGAGGTAAGCGGTGAACCGGCTAAACGCCACGGCCACCGCAGCTATGGTTGCTGTTTGAATAACCGCAAAAAAACTCCACCCATACAAAAAACCAAACAAGGGATTAAATGCCTCCCGCAAATAAACGTACTGACCACCGGCTTTCGGAAACATGCCGCTCAGCTCCCCATAGCTCAACGCAGCCGTGATGGTCATAAATCCGGTGATGAGCCACACGGCAATCATCCATCCCGCACTTCCCACATACCGTGTGATTTCGGCGCTGACGATAAAAATACCCGAACCGATCATAGAGCCGGCCACGATCATGGTTGCATCCAATAACCCTAAAGATCTTTTGAAAGATTTGTCTTCTTTTACTGCTTCCTTAGCAGCTAAGATTTGTACGTCCATTAACAGCAATTTTTTTCAAGATAAGTATTAATCGCAGATTACTTTGATTTCAAATAAGGTTTTCCCCGGCCAAAACCCTGCTTCAGAATTTGCACCCGAGGCTTTCGTTGATTTCAAAAACAAACTTTCAATCAACGCAAAAAGTTTCAATAAAACTGAAAAGAGATGAAGCGGGTTTTCTTCCGCCTGATCGCCACAGGGCAATAAAAAAAGAGCAGTTCAAACTGCTCTTTTTTAAAGTATTTTTTACTCCGCTATTCTATTTCTTTTTGGAGTATTGTTCGTTCAGGCCCTTCACCAGGTCGTTCGTAATGTTGTAGATGGTGTCGCGGTAATAAATAAATCCAGGCTCATAGGCAAAGATGTACGAGTAGCCTTTTGTTTTATTGTATTCCTTTAGAAAGTTTTCAATTTTTGTTTTGACATCCTGCATTTTTTGCATGTACAGGTTTTGGTAGCGCTGGTCGAGCTCCTGCTTTTTGTTTCTGATGGTCTCCTGCAATTGCAACATATCCCGGTTGGCATTCTCCGACTCAACCTGATTCATTTGCTGAGCCTGGCTTTGATAGTGCTGCAGTTTATCGTTATACCTTTTCTGCCATTGGTTCATCTCTCCGTTCATCTTATCTTCTTCTCTGTTCAGCTCATTTTTGATATCCTTTACCAGGGCAAAGGAATTGGTGATAGAGTCCAACTCAAAATAAGCAATCCGGAAATCGGTGCTGGTGTTAGTTGATGCCACTTCTGTTTTTTTAACAGGAGCCGGTGCTTTGTCTGTGGACGAAAAATGAAGGTAAAAAAGCACCCCCACCAAAAGAAGCAATACAACATTGAAAATAAGTAAACCGCTCTTCATGCAGATTTTTTTTTGCAAAATAACATTTGATAGAATGCAAACAGAAAAAACTGTTGTCAAATTGTGAAACACTTAACTAATAGATGTTTCACCACTCCGCTGCACTCTTCGCCAACAGACGGTGAAAATGCTGAGATATTTTTCGTTCCAACAAAGCGCCCCTGTCCCCATCCGACGTGTAATTCGTCATGCAATTTTTTAAATTAAGAAAACAAAAAAGGAGCAGTTTCCTGCTCCTTAGTATCTGTTACCTTAAGTACTGATCTAGCACTCTTGGTGTTATTCTTCTTCGTCGAAGGCCATAGCCTCTTTTGCGGTTTGCAACAGTTCGTATTCTTCTTTGCTGCCCACAATCACATTTTCAAACTCCCGAAGACCGGTACCGGCAGGAATCAAGTGACCGGTGATCACGTTTTCCTTCAAGCCAAGCATGTCGTCGGTTTTACCTTGTATGGCGGCAGAAGACAACACCTTGGTGGTTTCCTGGAACGAAGCGGCCGAGATCCAGCTTTGTACACCCAGAGAAGCCTTGGTAATACCCAACAAGGTCGGAGCCGAAGTTGCCGGCTGCGCATCGCGGTATTCCACCAGTTTTTTATCGCTGCGGCGAAGTATGGAATTTTCTTCACGTACCTCACGCAGGCTCACAATCTGGCCAGCTCTCAGCTTGGTAGACTCGCCGGGCTCTGTGACCACTTTTTTGTCGAAGATGTAGTCGTTCTCTTCCAGGAATTCAAACTTATCGGTCAGGTCCTCTTCCAGGAATTTGGTATCACCCGGATCAACGATCGAAACCTTGCGCATCATTTGACGAACGATGACTTCGATGTGCTTGTCGTTGATTTTTACACCCTGTAAGCGGTACACTTCCTGAATTTCGTTCACCACATATTGCTGAACGGCGAAAGGCCCTTGAATTGCCAGAATGTCCTGAGGAGAGATCTGGCCATCAGACAAGGCAGAACCGGCTTTTACAAAGTCGCCGTCCTGCGCCAGAATTTGTCTGGTCAGCGGCACCAGGTATTTTTTGGTTACCCCGTCTTTTGCTTCGATGATGATCTCACGATTACCGCGTTTCACAGCCCCCATGCTTACCACACCATCAATTTCAGAAACGATGGCCGGATTCGACGGGTTACGGGCTTCAAACAACTCGGTTACGCGGGGAAGACCACCGGTGATGTCTCTCAGTTTACCCAACACACGAGGAATCTTCACCAACACCTGGCCGGCTTTTACCTCTTCACCGTCTTCGGGAATGATGTGCGAACCGGTAGGCAGGTTGTATGATTTTCTTTCCTTTCCTTCAACAATGATGGATGGAATTTTTGTTTTATCACGGGTTTCGATAACCACTTTTTCGCGGTGACCTGTTTGCTCGTCGGCTTCTTCACGGAACGTAACGCCTTCCAACACGTTTTCAAACTTCAGCGTACCATTCACCTCGGCAATGATTACGTTGTTGAATGGATCCCATGTGCAGATCACATCACCTTTCTTAATCTGCTGGCCATCTTTTACCAGCAGGGTTGCACCGTAGGGAATGTTATTGGTAATCAGCAAACGATCGTTCTTGGTATCCATGATACGGGCCTCACCGGTACGACCGATCACCACCTGAATCTTATCGCCTTCGTTATTGGTGGTTGCCACAGAACGTACCCCATCGAACTGAATGGTACCATCGAATTTAGCAATCATGGTCGATTCAACCGCTGCAGAACCAGCCACACCACCCACGTGGAACGTACGAAGTGTCAACTGTGTACCCGGCTCACCAATGGACTGGGCGGCAATAATACCTACGGCATCGCCGCGCTGTGCCAGGTAGCCTGTTGCCAGGTTTTTACCGTAACACTTCACGCAGGTACCGCGTTTGCTTTCGCAAGTCAATACCGAACGAATCTCCACGGTTTCAATACCGGCTTCTTCAATTTTAGCCGCAATGTTGTTGGTGATTTCTTCACCGGCGGCTACCAGTAATTGATCGGTCACCGGATCGTACACATCGTGCAATGACGTACGGCCTTCAATACGATCGCTTAATGGTTCAATAATATCCTCATTGTCTTTCAAGGCAGAAGTTGCAATACCACGCAGTGTGCCACAATCTTCTTCCGTAATCACCACGTCTTGGGCTACGTCCACTAAACGACGGGTCAGGTAACCGGCATCGGCTGTTTTCAGGGCCGTATCGGCCAGACCTTTACGGGCACCGTGGGTAGAGATGAAGTAATCCAATACGTTCAATCCGCCCTTGAAGTTAGAAAGGATCGGGTTCTCAATGATCTCCGAACCGGTAGAGCCGGACTTTCTGGGCTTGGCCATCAATCCCCTCATACCCGCCAACTGCTTGATCTGTTGTTTGGAACCTCGGGCTCCGGAATCCAGCATCATGTAAACTGAATTGAAGCCTTGTTTGTCGGCTGCCAACTCACGGATCAGGGTTTCGGTGATACGGGTATCAACACGAGACCAGATATCTACAATCTGGTTGTAGCGTTCGTTATTGGTGATCAGACCCATGTTGTAGTTGTCCCACACTTCCTCTAC
>JAEVYV010000208.1 GCA_023392575.1 Bacteroidota bacterium
GCCCGCTCTACCGGCCGCCAGGGATCAATATAAAAATCGCCGGTAGGGCAGTACAGGCCTTTGTCCGTAAATTCAATTAAGGGCATTACTAAAGTTACGAATGACGGATGACAGTTCTCCGCTTCATCAATCACCTGCCATCTTAATAAAGGATATTCTTCACCCCACCGAAAACTTTGATGAAGTACAAATGCCTGTTTTCAAAATAGTCCAGCGTCATGTTGGATTTGTCTTTGAAGACCGGCTGGATGTCGAATTGCGTAAACACCGTATTGCCTTTGCGGGTAAGGCTGGAGGCAACATCTTTTTTGGTGTCCAGCAAAAGAAGGGCAAAGCGAAGCATGGTTTCGTAGCCCCGGAAAAACATATCGGTGGGTTTGCTGCTTATGGTGTTTGAGAAATCTTCGGCCAGCTTGCTTTCCAGCGAAGAACTCCGGTTGTAATAAAAAGGGGTGCTGTAGATGATCTCTACGTTCTGGTATTTGTTGAAGTTCATATTGTCCCAGGTGGGCATGCCAATGATCCTGAGGGGGTAGGTGTGCACCAGGGTGGACAACTCCTGGGTGAGTTTTTGTGCAAAGGGTTCATCCAGGCTGCCCGCAATGCAAACGGTTTTTTGGGTGCTGTCCAAATGCGTGGCCAGCGTTCTTGCCGTAAACTGGGTGCCGCCAAGGTTTACAAACTTGATCTGCAGCGGCTTTGAAGTGGTGGTTTTGGAAAACTCGGTAAAGTGTTCTTTCAATTGCTCTTCCTGTGCTCCGGGTTTGCTGAAAACCACCACTCTGTCTGCCTCGTGGTATTTTTGGATAAACTTGTAAATTCCCTCTACGTGTGCCTGCAGGGTGGAGTTGAGGATAATGAAATAAGGATTGTTGGTGACGCCGGCATCGTTGGGAAGCGTGGCGGAAATGAACGGGATTTTTTGTTTGCGGGCCGCCTCGGCCAGCGTTCGGGTATCGGCTGCAGTGGACGGAGAAATGATCATCTCCACATCCTTCAGCTCCGGCCGCGCCAGTTGTTGCGCAAGGGTTTGCTTGCCCCTTGAATCGTACACATACACCTCAAGCGGCGCCCCTCTTTTTTGCAGCGAATCCAATGCCATTTGCACGCCTTCGTAAAACTCAAGGCCAGGAACAACATACCGGGGAAAGGTGTTTTTTTCGGCACGCAGTTCTCCGGCTGCATCCAAAACCGAATCCAGGTAAAGCGGTGTGAAAACAGCGATCTTGTGGCGCTGGACGCTTTGTGCAAGCGCGGAAACGGAAAGGGCCAAAAAAAACGCAAATCCAAAAAATCTTTTCATAACCGGGATTTCTATGTTAAGGTGAATGGTCAATGCGCAGCGAAGCAACGGTACGCTGCCTCCGTTTATGCGGGTTGTTTACTCCCATTCGATGGTGGCCGGCGGCTTGCTGCTGATGTCGTACACCACACGATTGATGCCCCGTACCGAATTGATGATCTCATTGGATACAGAGGCTAGAAAATCGTAGGGCAAATGAGCCCAGTCAGCCGTCATTCCATCCACACTGGTCACCGCCCGCAGCGCCACCGTGAATTCGTAGGTTCTTTCATCGCCCATCACCCCTACGCTGCGTACCGGCAGTAAGATGGCGCCGGCCTGCCAAACCGTTGCATACAGGTGGTGTTGCTTCAATGCTTTAACATAAATATCATCGGCTTTTTGCAGCAACTTTACTTTTTCTTCGGTTACCTCTCCCAAAATCCGAATGGCCAAACCCGGCCCGGGGAAAGGGTGGCGGTTGATCATGTCCTCGGGTATCCCCAATTCAATGCCAACTTTTCGTACTTCGTCTTTGAACAAATACCGCAACGGTTCCACCAGACCCAGATGCATTTTTTTGGGCAGCCCACCCACGTTGTGGTGCGATTTGATGGTAACGGAAGGCCCGTGTACGGAAACACTTTCGATCACATCGGGATAAATGGTTCCCTGTCCCAATAACTCAACGCCTTTGATTTTTTTGGCTTCTTCCTGGAAAATTTCAATGAACATTTTGCCAATCGCCTTGCGCTTTTTCTCGGGATCGGTTTTGCCTTTGAGCTTTTGATAAAAGCGGTCTTTGGCATCGATGCCCTTTACGTTGAGGCCAAGTTTTTTGTAGATCTTCAGTACGCTCTCAAATTCATCTTTGCGCAGCACACCGTTGTCTACAAAGATGCCGTGAAGGTTTTCTCCAATGGCGCGGCTGATTAAGGTTGCGGCCACCGTAGAATCCACGCCGCCGCTGATGGCCATCACGACCTTGCGGTCGCCGATCTGTTGCTGCAAAGCTTTTACCGTATCGGTAATGAAATGTGCCGGCGTCCAGTCCTGTTTGCAGCCGCAGATGTTCACCAAAAAATTGTTCAGGATCTTTTTGCCTTCAATGGAATGATAGACTTCAGGATGGAACTGCAAGCCATACAGGGGCTTTTGCAAGCCGTCGTCTTTATGCCGGAAGGCGGCCACCGGAATGCTGTCGGTGGTGGCCAGCAGTTCAAACCCTTCGGGTAGTTTTAATATGGAATCGCCGTGGCTCATCCAAACCTGTGAGCTGGGGATGAGGTTTTTTAACAGGCTGTCTTCTTTTTCCAGGTGCAATACGGCCCGGCCGTATTCCCGTTTATTGCTTTTTTCCACTTTGCCGCCAAATTGTTTGGCCGTTAACTGGGCGCCGTAGCAAATGCCCAGCACAGGGGCGTTCTTTATCAAAGCAGCGACATTGACCTCCGGTGCTTTTTCATCGTTCACCGAAAACGGTGAACCCGATAAAATGATTCCCTTTAGGGTGGCATCATATTCTATCGGTTTGTTGAAGGGGACAATTTCGCAGTACACATTGGCCTCTCTAACGGCACGGGCAATCAATTGGGTATATTGGGAGCCAAAATCGAGAATTAAGATCTTTTCTGTCATGGGTTGCAAAAATAATAAACCTCAATTTAATGGAGGGAAGTAGCCGATTGGTAGGTGATTGGGCCGCTACAATGAGGAAGCTTTGGGTGGTTTCACGCCCTGCTAACGGCAGCTGGTGATTTCCGGGCAGCCAAAAACTAAAATCTGTTGTAACTTGTTTTTTGTTCCCGTAGTCTTATCCCAAAACAATCAGTTATGAGAATTTCTTTTTTTGTTCTTACCCTAAGCTTGTTTATCCTTTCTTCCTGCCGCTATTTTGGCGGAGAACGCATCATAGGCGACGGTCATGTAGTAACCCAGCAACGGTCGGTTGGTGCTTTCAATAGTGTGGATGTGAGCGGTGCGGTTCAAGTGCATGTGCGCCAGGAAGCAACATCGTCTGTAAACGTGCAAACCGACCAAAACCTGATGGAGTATTTGGATGTGTACAACGACGGCAATACGCTTGTGATCAAGGAAAAAAGCGGGTTTAATCTGAAACCCTCAAAAAATATTGTGGTGTATATAGCAGCGCCTGTGTTTAAGGATATTGAGGTTTCCGGGGCCTGTGATATTGTGGGCGACAACACCATTTCGGGTAGCGAAGCCCTGAGCATGCATGTGAGCGGCTCCGGTGATATTGTGATGACGGTGGCTGTGCCCAGCGTCAGCGCTGAAATTTCGGGAAGCGGAAGCATAAACCTGAAAGGACAGGCTGCCGACTTTTCCGCCCGGGTGAGCGGTTCCGGTGATGTGCGGTGTTTCGACCTTGTAACCGATAATACAAAACTCGATCTTTCCGGAGCATCCGAAGTTGAGGTTACGGCCAATAAACAGCTGGAGGTGGATGCATCCGGTGCCAGCAGTGTACGGTATAAAGGCAATGCCCATGTCAGTCAAAGCATTTCCGGGGCAGGAAGTGTAAAAAAGGTGGGTTAAATCCCCCTGTCCCCCTAAAGGGGAGAATGCCCTCTGTCTCCCTTTTAGGGAGGACTCAGGTCAATCATACCTTTCTTTATTATGCTTACTTTTTAGAAGGGATTTTTTAGATAACACCTTAGTTGAGTAGTGTTACTAAGCGCACAAGGGAGTCCCGATAG
Organism: Bacteroidota bacterium; assembly: GCA_023392575.1. GTDB lineage: Bacteria > Bacteroidota > Bacteroidia > Chitinophagales > Chitinophagaceae > Flavisolibacter. Next base: position 4,000 of record JAEVYV010000208.1, read on the forward strand.
CTATCGGGACAACAAAAGCCCAATAGAATGACAAAAGCCGGTAACAAAACCAGTAACGCTATACTTAAGGGACCGGCTCTGATCAAAAAACTTTCTCTGTCCTAACTCTCCCCTTTAGGGGGACAGGGGGCTAGAGG
>JAEVYV010000266.1 GCA_023392575.1 Bacteroidota bacterium
GGTTCAATATACAGAACGACGGCAGCCCAACCGATTTTAAAGCGCTGAACGACCCCGGGTATGGGCTTGTGCAAAAGCTTTTAGAGATCATACCGCATTCTCCCAAATGGAAGCCCGCCGAACAAAACGGCAAACCAGTAAACTCTTATCACACCCAGCCCATAACATTTGTTATTTCTGACGGCAGCGATTCAAAGGATACCAACCCGCCGGTTAATGGTTTGCCGGTCACAGAGGTTAACGAACTTAAATCAAGGAGCATTCATGATTTAATACAAGTAAGCAAAAAAGATGAAATCCTGTCTTTCACATTCACAGTTGATACAGACGAAGGCGATGTTACCACCCTGAATCATTCCGGAAACGAATGCACAGCAAAAGACAGATGGTTTATAGACAAATACCTCAAGCCAAACAAGCTTTTTACAGTCGATTATATACTGGTTAAGCGAGATGGTAAAGAAACCAAAATCCCATCAAAAATTTACAGGTTATAGCTGATCTCAGTTTTTGGCAGGACTATCTCCAATTCTTTATTCCCTTCTTCTACCCTTCCAATGATCTGTGCGTCTACGCCAAACTCATTGGCAATGCTGATCATGCGGTCAGCATTTTTATCGTTTGTGTAAATCTCCAAGCGGCAGCCCATGTTAAACACCTGGTACATTTCCTTATCATCGGCGCCGCTGGCCTGCTGAATAATTTGAAAAATTTCAGGGGCCGCAAACAAATTGTCCTTTACAACCTTCACATGGTCCGGCACATATTTCATGCACTTGGTTTGGCCGCCACCGCTGCAATGAATCAATCCATCCACCGCATCAAATTGTTCTTCCAAAATTTGCTTAACAACGGGTGCAAAGGTTCGGGTTGGGGAAAGAATGAGTTTGCCAATATTTGTGTTGAAGGTTTCGTTTTTAAACCCGATGTTGATTTCATCAGTCAACCGGTGCTTTCCAATATAAACCACCTCCTCGCTTAAGGAAGGTTCAAAGGTTTCCGGAAAATTTTGGGCATAATATTTATTCAGCACATCGTGCCGGGCGCTGGTCAATCCGTTACTGCCAATGCCGCTATTGTATTCGTTTTCATAGGTTGACCTGCCAAAGCTGGCCAAGCCTACAATGACATTACCCGGTTTTATTTTTTCGTTGGTGATGATCTTCTCTTTGGGCCACCGGGCGGTCATTGTTCCGTTTACCGCAATGGTTCGCACCACGTCTCCTACATCAGCCGTTTCTCCTCCCAGAAAAGCTATATCCACGTCTACATTCTTCATGTTGTCAAAAAACTCCTGTGTGCCTTCAATCAAGGCCTGCAGCACATCGCCGGGAATCAGGTTTTTATTCCGGTCAATGGAGGAAGAAAACAGAAGTTTATCAGAAATGCCCACGCACAGCAGGTCATCCAGGTTCATTACAATGGCGTCCTGCGCAATGCCTTTCCAAACGGAAAGATCGCCGGTTTCCTTCCAGTACAAATAAGCCAAAATGCTTTTGGTGCCGGCGCCGTCGGCGTGCATTACATTTACCCAGGCCTCATCGTTTCCCAACACATCTTTATAAATTTTGCAGAAGGCCTTTGGGTACAGTCCTTTGTCGATGTTTTTGGTGGCAGCGTGAACTTCTTCTTTCTGAGCAGAAACTCCTCTTTTGGAATACAATGACATGGCGCAAAGATAGAAGAAGTTTATAGTTTGTGGTTTATGGTTTATAGTTGGGGGAATAGCTTAAAACCGCACGGTTCCGGACAGCAACAATAACAAAGAGCTTTCCGCTCTGGTGAACCACAAACTACAAACCACAAACTACAAACTGTTATTATCTTCGCGGCCATGCAGGTTCACAGGAAGATCGAGGATTTACCACCGTTCAAAAACGCGGTCATCACCATTGGCACTTTCGACGGCGTTCACGAGGGCCACAAAAAAATTATAGATGCCCTGATCGCGGAGGCCCGAAACGTACAGGGCGAATCGCTGATCATTACATTTGATCCTCATCCCCGCAAAATTGTTCACCCCGACGAGCCCCTGCACCTGATAAACACGCTGGACGAAAAAATAGAGTTGCTCTCAAAAACCGGCATCGATCACCTGGTGATCGTTCCCTTTACTCCGGAATTTGCGGACCAGACGGCAGAAGAATACATTCAAAATTTCCTGATCGGGAACTTTCATCCGGCTACCATCATTATTGGCTACGACCATCATTTTGGAAAGGACAGAACTGGAAACTATAAACTGCTGGAAGAAAAAGCCCCGGTATTAGGCTATAAACTTCTGGAGATACCCAAGCATGTTTTGGATGAAATTGGCGTCAGCTCAACCAAGATCCGGAATGCCCTGTTGCAAAGCGATATCGAAACGGCAAACAAGCTTTTGGGCTATTCTTTCTTTTTCGAAGGCAAAGTGGTTACAGGTGATAAGTTGGGGCGGCAATTGGGCTACCCAACCGCCAACCTGGAGTACACCGATAAGGAAAAAATTCATTTGGGTCATGGTGTTTATGCCGTGTATGTGGAAATGGGCAAGCTCACTAAAAAGGGCATGCTGAGCATTGGCACCCGCCCCACGCTGACCGTTTCCAGCGAAAAAGTTGAGGTCAATATTTTTGATTGGGACAAAGAACTCTATGGGCAAACCATCAGGGTGGTTGTTGAAAAATACTTGAGGGCCCAGGAAAAATACAACTCCCTGGAAGACCTGACCCGGCAACTGCAAAAGGATAAAGAAGACAGTTTGGCGTGTTTGTGAGAACTGATTTGTGTAGGTTTTATAAACCGGATTCGATAATTTATTTCGGTTGCAGCCGATGAAGCTTTTGATCCCGGCTGTATGGCTGCTACCTACAAAATCATTCCGCCAAAACAAACCGCAACTCCTTTCCAATTATGCTGCAATCATCTTCACCACCATTTCTTTTAACAGGTCTGCGTCTTCGGTTCCGGCATCGTGAATGCCCACATTCCGGAGGTTATACTCGTAGAGCAGCAGCAGCACTTTTTCAATTTCCGGGTGGCTGAATTTTGTGGTGGTTTGCAGATAATCCTTTACAAAAAACGGATGCACACCAATGGCTGCGGCCACCGTTTTTTCATCTCTTGCCGGCACGGCATACACCATCAAGACCTTGCTGAAAAAGTTGTACAGGGAAGGAAAGATCAGCTGCAGTGGCGCTGCTTTCGGGTTGGCCCCAAAGTACTGAATGATGCGGATGGCCTTGTAAAGGTCTTTGGAAGCAATGGCCTGCTGCAACTCAAAAACATTGAACTCCTTGCTGATGCCCACAAAGTTTTCAATGTCGTCTTCGGTAATGTTCTTCCTGTTTGCAAGGTTCAAAACCAGCTTGTCCACTTCGTTGTTCAGCCGGCTCAGGTCATTGCCAATATGGTCTATAAGTAGAAACAATGCCTTGTTGGAAATGGAATATCCTTTTGACTTTACCAGTTCACTGGTCCATTCGGGCAGAGCATTGTCGTACAGTTTTTTTGTTGTAAACAACACTGCTTTTTCCTTGAGGATCTTGGCCAGTTTGGTGCGCCCATCAAGTTTTTTGTTTTTGTAGGCAACAAAAAACAAGGTGGACGGAAGGGGCTTCTCGATATAGCTTTCCAGTTTCTCAATATCCTTCATGCTTTGCGCTTCTTTCAGCACCACCACCTGCTTTTCCGAAAACATTGGATAACGCCTGCAGGCGTTTATCACGTCGGTCCAGGCGGCATCCCTTCCGTAGAAAACAGTTAGGTTAAATCCCGCTTCGCTTTCTGTTAAAATTTTATTTTCGGCATAATGGATCACCTGGTCAATAAAATATTCCTCTTCCCCTTCCAGCCAGTAAACCGGCTTGAAGTTTTGTTTCTTCAGATCATTTAGTATCTTTTCTGCGCTCATATAATCAAGGACTTCTAATCTTAACTTTTTTCTGGCACGGTTTTAGAACAGGTGCGTCAAAATCCAAAAATAAGTTTTCAACCTAACCAATAAAAATCAAATATCGTTAACTAAAATCCCTTCACGATGGCAAATACAAATTATCCTTCTGCGGAAAATTCAAACAATCCAAATCGTCCGGTGAAAAACAATTCAACCAAGAATATTTTGATTGGTGTTTTGGCCGCCGGCCTTTTGGGCACATGGGCTTATTTTTTATATGACAAGAACGATTCTACCAAGCAAATTCAGGTTAAAACGGCAGAAGTCAGTACCGCTTTGTCGTCAAAAGACTCCGTACAGTTATTGTACAACGAGGCCTTAACCAGGCTGGATTCGATTACCGGCAGCAACAATAACCTGAGCGGCCAGTTGAGTGACCGGCAGTCCGAGATCACCAAACTGAAAAACGAGATCAACAAAATTATGAGAGATAAAAATGCTACTGCTGCCGACTACAGAAGAGCAAAATCTCTCATTTCGGAATTAAACGGCAGAATTGCCAATCTGGAAATGGAAGTTGCCAGGCTGACGGGTGAAAACCAGCAATTAGCGGCCAACAACACCCAGTTGACAGCAGAGCGGAATGTATTGCAATCCAACTTGCAAACAACAACCGCCGAAAAAGAAGAACTGGCCCAAACCGTTGATGTAGCATCTACATTCACCGCCTCAAATATTCAGATCACTCCGATCCAGGAAAAAAAGAACGGCAAGGAAAAAGTAACCACCACGGCCAAACGTGTGGATAAACTGGTGGTTTCGTTTGACGTAGAAAACCGCGTTGCCCGTTCCGGCCCCGCCGATATGTATGTGGTGGTTACCGGCCCCGATGGCAAAGTGATTTCTGATCCCAACCTGGGTTCGTCTACCCTAACCACCCGTACCGACGGTGACAAGCCCTATACCTTTAAAACCACTGCAGAATATGAGCAGGGAACACGCAAAACCATTTCGGTTCCATTGCGCCAACCCAGCTTCCAAACCGGTGATTACAAAATTGAAGTATATCAAAACGGCTTCAAAATAGCTGAGGGTATCAGAACCCTGAAAAAAGGTGGTTTATTCGGTTAATTCTCATTTTCCTACTCCCAAGAAAAAGCCGTCTCAGTAAAACTGAGACGGCTTTTCTTTTAGAGTATACTGATGGCCTTATTGCGGCCGCAGTACCTGATCTATTTTGTGCAACACACCGTTGATATAGTTTTGATCGCTGGTGCCGCCGGGCAACGGATTGATCAGGATATTAGACGCTGTGGCATTGGCGGCTCCTTTTACTGCAGCAGCTGTAACGCCGGTAGCACCAAACGTAGCCTGTACGGTTACACCCGGGTGCGCCGGTATAGCGCTGTTTAGCAAAGTTGGCGTGTTGGTAGCGGTGGTGGGCAGGTTGACACTATAAGCCCGGGCCCCCAGCAAGTGGTACACCACAATCCCTTTCACCGTTTCGGCAGTCAGCACGCTAAATAAAGCAGGGTTTTGAAATACATCGGGAGTGGAAGCAATGGTGGTGGCTTGTGCCTGAGCAAGGGCCGGAGCCTGAGCTGCGGCCTGGTCAGGTGGGGTGCCGCCTGCAATCAGCTGCTGCGTAACCATGGGGATCAAAGCCTGAGTGACCTGGGCGGTCAGTATTTGCTGAAAAGCTGTATTGGTAGGCGCAAACACCGTAAGGTTGGCGGCCGGGTTCAATAAAACCCCCATCAGCGAAGTTGCTGCTGTTGAACCACTGTCGGCTCTTTGAATGGCCGCTTTCAGGTAGGTCAGATCCGCTGCCGTATCAATCCTGTTCCATAAATATTGCGAAGGCGGAAGAGCTACCACTGCAATTTTATGAATCACCCCATTGGCTGCGTCGATATCGGTTTGGGTTACCGGTATATTGTTTAACCACAAGCTGCTACCTCTTTTAGAAGGGAACAGAGGCATTCTCAGACCCGGAGGCAAGCTGGCCGACGGTGGTGCCAATACAAAAGAACTGGGCTCCTGTACATTTGGGAAACCGGTGGATATGCTGGCCGCAGTAAGCTCCTGCCCTCCGATCAAATGGTATTTTAAAATGGTATCCAATTGACCCGGCCTAAAGGCTGCAACGGCAGCTTCATTGGTTATGCCAATGGCCTGAAAGGCGGAATTGGTTGGTGCAAAAAAAGTGTACACGCCGGATTTATCGGACAAGAGGCCCGTTAGCGATGTTCCGGCCCGGGTAACCGCCGCCTTTAAAATACTAAGGTTTGCATCGGCATTAATGGCCTCTGCAATCGATACTCCTGAAGGTGTAGGCGGAACAATAGGCTCCGCCTGTGGAAGTTCCTTATTACAGGCCACCAGCAGGGTTGCCGTCGCGGCTATAAGGAAAGAACCGCTAAAAAGTTTTGATGTATTGAGTCTCATGATATTTCGTTTGATCGTTAGCAATTTTAAAGAACGTTATACGCAAAACTTACATAATAAAGGCCGCCAATGCTTGGGTTACCCATTGCCGTTCTGTAATACTGATTCAGCAGATTGGTAGCACCGACTTTGATCATGGATTTAATAGCGGGACGTTTATAGG
>JAEVYV010000363.1 GCA_023392575.1 Bacteroidota bacterium
CAGCGCCGTGGTGACCAAAATGGTGGCCTAGGTGGGCAGGGTGTTTTATTTGTTTTGTTTTTGGCAACAAAGCTCCGTAAGGGGCTTTGTGCGTTTAGGGGGAGTACAGGGCACCCGGGCGGAAAGCCAGAGTGTCTCTTGCTTCTGTTATATTTCGCATTTATTGGTTTTTCATATACGCCAGTAGCGCTTCTTTAAACTGAGGACTACTGGGGACAGGCAATCGGGCATTAACAATCTCGCCCTTGGGATTGAACAGCAAGTAAGTTGGAACGGAGGTAATCTGGTTGGATTGAAGGTAGGAGTTGTCGAATCCCTGTTTAAACCGATAGTTATAGGGCCCGTGATCCAACAACTGTTTTTTGCTCATCGTCAGCCACGCCTCGTGCTGGTTATCTACATCCGCACTTAACGCCAGAAAGACAATATTTTCACCTGCCAGTTCTTGTTTTACCTTTTGGAGGTGGGGCATTTGCTGCAAGCAGGGCTCACACCAGCTTGCCCAAATGTCGACAAACACATACTTGCCCTTGAAGGAGGTCATCAGGGGTTGAAGGTTCAGGGAATCTCCTTTGCTGTCTGCAAGAGCAGCAACGGTGTTATTCTTACGGTTTTGCGCCTGAACGTATTCCTGGTAATAGGTTTCCAGGAAAGGATTGCCCAAGCCTGCTTTTGACAGTTTATCCAGGTGGGCTTTGAGGGTTTCTCTGTCCCTATTGATTTCCTGATCACCCCTTATTTTGTGCAACAGGTAGTGTTGTATGGGCAGTTTTTTCTTGAAAGTGTCCGGCAGAAGGGTAAAGGTGTGCCATTTATCGGTTGTGCCGTTTTGTGTAGCAGCCAGCTGTTTGGAAACAAAATCCAATACATTATTGTTCATGCGGGTGGCAATACCGCTCCACCTGTCTATACTTTGGTACACCTCCGTATAACTTTTACTCAGATACGGAAAGATCGCACTATAGATGAAGATATTATTGAACTCATTCAGGTAGCTAAATTTCTTTAACGCCTCGTAGTACTTTTTTGATAACTGGCCCTGGTGGTATAGTGCTTCAATCAGTGCCAGCGACCGCTTCGTGGAGTCTTTGATGCGTTGCAGGGTATTAGGACTGGAAAAGTCATAGCCGCCGCTCAGACCACTTTTTTTGTATTCTTGATACTGCTGAAATTCCAAATCATCATTTCGGGGCATCCAAAAAATCTGGTTGAGTTGTGCCGTCCCTCCTGAATAAGCAACCATTTCAAGGTATCTGCCTTCCCCTGCCAGTCGCAGGGTGTCGCCGGGTAAGAGAAGATAGTCCACACTACTGGTCATCAGTTTTTTTGAAAAAGGCGATTGGATAATGAGGCCGCGGGTGAAATGAGTAGGCCTATTGAGGCTAAAACTTCTGGTAATGAGGGTGTCCTTGTTCGAAGGATTCGCTACGTCCAGTCTTTGAATCTGGTTCAGGTCATCCCAGTAATTTAAGACAAAATCACTGCCGCTTTGTAGAGTAAATTCCAGGACGATGGTATGGTTTTCCTTTTTGGGAAGAGGCTTTTGTGCGAGCAGAGCGCTCGAAAAAAATAGCAGGAGACTGGCAAAGCAAGTAAGTCGTTGGTGCATTGTTTAAATTATTATAAGATAAAGCTGTTCGTATAAACCGAGCCAAGAAAATATTTCCGCTAACAAATAAATATGCGCTATTCTATTGCACTAACACAACTAACTCAATTGCATAAACAAAACTTCTACCCAGGCAATTCGCTTAAACCGTTTGTAAACGCTTGCCCGTTCGAGTTATTGCACCGCATTACCGGATGTACCCGTGAATGCCGCCTGCTATTGGGACAACCAGCGCTTAATAGCAGTACAAAGACCGGGCAGTTGAAGGCTGTAGCTTCAATTATTTACCGAAAGAAAGATCTCCACTTCTGCATGGCTCCAGTCCCTGCTGCGTTCATCATACACTTCAAAATCATAATCGTAAGCCCGGTTGTGGTTTGTGTTCCAGATGTTTTTCCAGGCTTTAACCAGGCAATCGGGCATTGGGCCCTTTGCTATTAGCCTGTGATAGCTGGCTGTAGGTATGGACAAACGATCCATGCCTTCGGGAGTTTCGGTTTGCGGGTTTACCCGGCAGCCGATGAAATACGAAAAGGGCTGGCTGTGATCTCCATCGTATTCAAAATATACGGCGTACACTTCGCTTCCGATTTTGCCGGGTATGCGGGCAGCATAATTGCCGGCTTCAAACTTCTGCCATAAGCTGCCGCAGTCAATACCCGATTGACCACCCTGGTTGGTTGTTTTCTTATCCAGCTTCAGCCCAACCAGGTGAAAGCTTTCTTTTCTTATTGTATCCATGAAGTTGTTGGGATGCTGTGTATATACTCATCGGGGATTTAGGATTGAAAATAAATCCTGCTTCGGACATAACCGCCGTCAGCTTGCGGTAGTTAGTTCTTTTTTGCGAACAGGAGAACGAAAAAAGACCATTCCAAAGAACAAAGCAAAAAGGGCATACAAGCCAGCCATCGTCCAAACGGCCCAGGGAAGATCCGGATGTTTCATAAGTCCTTTTACCAGCGCTAGTGCGCCTATCAGGAAATGCGTCAAATTAGCAATGGCAATCGGACGGTTGTAAATCCCACCCATTACATTCTCTTTGGTCATCCAGTTGAGCATGGCAAAGGCAAGGTACAGCGCTCCTAAAACCTGGATAAAGAGTTGCCATATGATCGTGGAACCAGGCAGAAAATAACCGGCTATTTCGCCGGGAAGGAAGGTCAAGCAAAGGCCCATTAGGGCAAGTAAAACGGCAGTTGATGCCATTAGTAGTTTTGTGTTCATCCTCATCAGTTGTTTCGGTTGATGTTGCACGCTCTGATAACGTACAACGTTTTGGCAATACCATATTATGTAAAGGCTTTTTTTACATCTGGCTTCGTTAATTCAAACCAGTTTGTTACGGCACCATCGTAGTCAAATACCTCGATAAATTTAAAGCCCAATTTTTTAAGGACGTTTATTGAGTTTGCGTTTTCGGGATGTGTGATGGCAAATATGGAATGGATGTCCAGGTTTTTAAACCCGTATTCAATAATGGCTTTTGATGATTCTGTGGCATAACCTTTTCCCCAATGCTTTTGCTTAAACCGATAGCCCAATTCGTAAAAATCTTTGTGATGGTTAAGTGATTCCCGAAAATATCTTAGCCCCGCCCAACCAATGCATTCATTTGTTTGTTTTTCAATGACGGCCCAGCGGGCAATTCCGTTTTCCTCATACTGTTTGTTCAGCATCGCAACGATGGCTGCAATTTGTTCTTTTGATTTTACGGGCTTGTTTTCAATGAATTTGTGCACTTCCGGATCAGCGTCCATTTCAAATAAATCGTCAATATCCTGGTTATTTATTTTTCGCAGGAATAACCGTTCGGTTTCTAAAATAAAGTCCATTGTTTTTGAAGTTGTATTGGTTAGGGGCGGAAGAAATCTGGATTTTCTCCATTCAAGTCAGGGCTGGCTCTAATTTGGGATACATAATCAGCGGGGTCTTGTTTTTTACTCACCCGAATGGCCCAAACAATGCCACTGATCAGCCCTAATGCCGAAACTACAACTCCTATGGCAAGTCCTGTTGTATCTGTTTTAGCGTTGTAGATGACAAAGCCGATAAGTCCTGCTGCTATGGTTGGCCCAAGAACAATTTGCAGAAAGCCAATAGAAGAAACCAGTAGCCTAAGCAGTTTAAGCATAATTATATCTTTTCTGTTTAACCGAAGGCAAGGTCTTAAAATCGTCCATAACTAGTAATTATACGCATCTCCAATGCACATATACAACCGCTGGATTTGCATAAACGAAACTTCTACGTCAGATGCTGGGAAAGATATTTCTTAAAGCGCACAGGTTTCTCTAACCACAAAATCCTGTTGTGTGCTTGTGGGCTAGGTTTGCCACATGCTATTCTATTTTCTTACCGGTTTTATCAATATAGTGCTCGTCAACCATAGAATTACTTACTTTGGCCTTCCCGTTTTCAAAAGGGTCAGCCGATTTATAGATTAAGGGAATGACGACTTTCCCGTTTCGATCAATATATCCATATCTTAAATCCTGGACGTTGGCATCTATTTTACTCACCACAGCCAGTCCTTCCTTGAAAGGGAAAACATAAAAATATTGGGGCGGAATCAGTTCGGCGCCGGACAAGTCGGCAAACCCCCATTGGCCGTTTTGTTTTACCGCAGCCCTTCCTTCTGAAATTTTCTCACCGATTTCCTGGTACCGGGGAGCAATGATTTCTCTACCGGTTTTATCAATGAGGCCCATTTTTTTATTCAAAACAACCCTTGCATAACCATCCTTAAACAAGTCGATGGCTTCGTATTTGGGCGGCAGCACTTCTTTTCCGGTCTTATCCACCAGCCCTTCGCGACCTTTTGCCAGGAAGGAGGCAAGCCCTTCTGAAAAAGCTCCTACCAACTCGTATTTGGGTTTGATTATTTCCTTTCCGGTTTTATCAATGACGCCGTGCAATCCATTCAGGCCAATGGTGGCCAGGCCTTCCGAAAAAGGGCCCAAAAAATCATATTTGAACGGGATGATTTGTTTTCCGGTTTTATCAATGACGCCGGCTTTCTCATTCACAGCCACAGCCGCCAGTCCATCGGCAAATGGGCGGATATGCTCGTATTGATGCGGAATAACCAGTTTTCCTTTTGTATCGACGAATCCCCATTTGCCGTTTTTCTTAACGGCGATCATGTTTTCAGCCGGTTCTCCCATTTCCTCATATTGAAAAGGAATGATTTGCTTGCCCGCAAAATCAAGGACTCCCCATTTTCCTTCATATTTCGCCTGGCAAATTCCATTAAAAGGATAACGGGCTTCATCGTAGATGGGTTTTACTAATTCCTTGCCGGTACTGTCTATATATCCAACCTTTCCATTTACCCTTACTTCAGCAAATAGCATTGCTTCAGCAATGTTCAAATAAAATCCTCCGATTTCGTCATATTTTAAAGCAGAGATTTCTTTCCCGGTTTTATCGATCAAACCCCATTTTCCGTTCAGCATCACTTTGGCCATGTTTCTAATAGTTGAAAACCAGGTGAACTTATCGTATTTGGGAGGAGTAATGATTTTCCCATTTTCATCGATAAACCCTATTTTTTTATTTACAATGATTTGACTGAGCGAATGCAAATAGGAATCGAGGATATAGTCATACTCCATTGGTAAAATGATTTTCCCCGTTTTATCAATAACCCCATATTTATTATTTAAAGCAATTGTGATTAAATTACTGTTGAGTGTGTGTATTTGATCATATTGAAGGGGCAATACTATTTTCCCGGTATTATCGATGACACCGTATTTCTTGTTTAAATAAATCCTGGCTAAGTTGCCATTGATTTCGTCGATTTGATCGTACTGAAGGGGCAATACTATTTTGCCTGTTTTATCGATGACACCTTCTTTTTTGTTTTGGGATACGATCACCAATGAACCTGAATTTTTTGGGAAAACAGCCGCAAAATCATAAATCAATGGAGCGATTATCCTGCCGTTTGCAGTAGTTACCGCATATTTACGTTTGTTGGCATCATATACCACTTTAATTTCCTGGGCAGAAAGAAAGCGTGCTGATAACATACTAAAAACCGCAAATAAGAATACCTTTTTCATGTCTGTTTTTAATTTGTGCAAAAACTTACTG
>JAEVYV010000372.1 GCA_023392575.1 Bacteroidota bacterium
GTGAAAAGGCAGGTGGGGGAAATCCTGGCCTTTGTCATGAACCCCATGAATGGCTTAACGCGGATTACTTCGGGCAAGTGGGGTAAGCTGCAGTCCGGTGTGTACGACTCCTCTGCGGTCAGCGCCGAATTTGATATAGGTCTGCGCCGGTTCAATACCGAAAATACCACTGTGGAAAAGGGCCGGATGGGTTTGTATACCAGGGTAAAGCTTTTATACGGCCACCCTCATGAAAACTATCAAACGCCATTCAGCAATATTTTGATCAATGCCGAATTTGGGCAGGACGACAGCACCCTGCTCAACACCCTGAATGTGTATGGCACATTGGCGGGCTGGGAACTTTCGGCGGGGGAAAAAGGCCGGCATTTGGCCATCGTGTCGGCTAACTATGATTTTATTCAGAACAATGCGTTTTTTTACGGCGGGCAAAGCGTGAAGGCCGATCTGTTCTCGGAATACAAACTGGGCCGGGGAATTGCCCTCAATACCTCGGTTGGAATGGGGCCGGTGGTGCTGGCCGCAGTGCCTGATAAATATTTGTACAAGGGCCGGAATTATGACTATACATCGGGGCTAAGCCTGCTGGGCGGCTGCGGACTGAACATCGGCAATAAGCTTTTGCTGTCGATTGATTACAGAGGCAATTGGCTGCATACCATCAACGGCAACCCATCGCATTATTTTTTGCAGGTGGTGCAAAGCGAGATCCGGTATGTGGTGCATGCGGGTTTTTCCCTTTCGGCCGAATCGGGGCACTTCACCTTAAACGGAAATTATAAAAGCCTGGAAGATGTGCGAAACAAATATTCCTACCTCAGGATGTCGGCCAAATATTCGGTAAACCTTTAACCGCTCCTTCCGGCGCCGGCAATCTATCGCTCCATGAATTTGCGGAACCCTTCATAGCGTATCACTTTGTACGCAAAAAGCAATACGCCGGTTGCTTTTATAAGGGTTGCCGCCACCAGCACTCCATAGGCATGGCTGCTGTGGGCGGTTTTTAATAAGCCTCCGGCAAAGTCAAGGCAAAAGCCCAGGGCAATTAAAAGGATGGTGTGCTTTGCTTTCACGCGGTATCTGTTTTCTCCAATAATATCCATTTCTCCACAAATCCAGTCAGTCATTTTTTCCGCCAGGCCTTTTGCACCATAAAGTAGGCCAGTGCACTGCCTGCAGCGCAAACCGCCAGGGCCAAAATGATCCGGGTGAGCATGGTAAACCAGTTTAATTGTTTTGCAAGTTACACTTCCTTGGCTAAGCATGGTGCCCTTTCGGGATGCAGCTAGAAAGCGTTTGGTTTAGCGTTTGGGGGCAGACAGCCGGCCTGATTGCTGGCGGCCCTGGTTGGCGCTGCGCTTTGATTTTGAGCAAGCTTTTTAGCAGGGTAGGAAACAATGAAAAAACCCTTACCAAAACGATAAGGGTTTTTGTTTTTCTCTTCCCAAAGGGATGATTTTACTGACACCTGGCAGCTGTGGAAGTCAACATGACTTTGTCAAAAACCATTATTCCGTGAACCAAAACTGATTGTTGAATAGCCGACTTTTGACAAATTCCCGTTGAGTTATGTATAGGGCCACCAAAACGTCAACCTGCTCTTAGTAGGCTTCGGCTTCAGAACGTTCCCAAATGGTATTGTCTGTGGCCTTCACCTGCATGGTCCCATTGGATGTTAGGGTTACATTCTTCAGGGTGTACATGCCTGATTTCAGTTCCGAAGGCACTGTCAGACCTTCTACTTTTACCTGAGCCGGAATGTTTCCGCCATCGCCCGTGCAAAGGGTTTCCAAAACCTCAATGGACTTCATGGGGCAGAAGTACAAGACCATTTTGCCGTAGGAGCTTTCCAGACGAACCGGCGAAATGTTGGCCGTAACCGTTTGGCCATGGGTCATTTTTTCTTCCTTCATGCGTTGCTGAAGAACGTGGGGTTGGGAATAAGACGTAGTGATTACAGGTGTAGGCTGACCTGATTCAGAAGCTTGTCCTTTTGCACCAAAAAGATTGCTGAAAAAGGAGCTTTGTTCTCTTTTCATAACTGTGAATTTTTAAAGTGACTGAATTAGAAAAGCACTATGGATTGTATTCTAGTCCCATTTCAAATCATAGACGCTACGCCTGTTTCCAATAAATAAATTAACTCTTTAACAGAATGGTCGTTTGTTTCTTATGTCCAGTTATATTCTATGAAGTAATTTTCAAAAGGTTTGATGCCTGACTCTGCTAACAACGGAAATGGAGCTAAAATAAATGAGATAACATTCTATACAACCGTTAAGACAAAGATAGGATTTACAGTGCTGCCCCGAACAATATAATTTAATGTTGCGCAAATATTTTGCTGTTTGTGCGCAAGATTTTTTGCCCTGGGATGGGGCTGAAATTGGCCGGTCTTGCTGATCATTTTGTCCTCGTAAAACAACCACGCGGGCAGTGCCCTGCACGAAACAGCTTTTTTGCTATTTTTTATGAAGAGATGCAGAGCTTTAAAAGCTGTTTTTCTGCTATGCACAGGAATAGAATCGTTAGATGTTCATTGGTAAAAACAAAGCATGTGTAAAACTTTTGGGAAAGGCTGCAAAGGTTTTGCATCCAAACAGGTTTCAGTTCAACAGGCGTTCATGCACACGGCCTGCGGCCGGCATATTAAAAATAATTGTCCGGGGATTTGTTGGTATAAAACAATGGGACTTCCCTTCTTTTCAAAAACTCATAAGCGGATTGGAAAATGAAGAATGAAGCAGCAGCAGAAGCGTGTTGATTGAATAATGAGGCTGATACCATTCAGGCCAAGGATTCAACAAAGCCGCAGACTTGTTTTCAAAATAAAAAACCGGAAGATCACTCCCGGTTTTTTATTTGTTTTTGTTGCAGCAGATCAGCTTCCCTGCTTCCGTACGTATTTTGTCAAAATCACGATCAACTGTCCTTCTATTCTTCCTTCAATCTGTTCGGTATTGTCGGGCACCAGGCGAATGTTTCGGATCACCGTTCCCAGCTTGGCATTAAGCGTAGAGCCTTTTACATCCAGCGATTTGGTGAGGACCACGGTATCGCCGTTTTGCAGCAGGGCGCCATAGGCATCCTTGTGCAGCTCCACACTGCTATCGTTTTCATTATCACCGGTAGCTTTGGCCCAGGCCAGTTTTTCCTCATCCAGGTACAGCATATCCAGGTTGTCGGCGGCCCAGCTTTCATCACGCAAGCGGTTCAGCATGCGCCAGGCTACTACCTGTACGCCCGGCACTTCGCTCCACATGGTTTCGGATAAAACCTTCCAGTGAGTGCTGTCCAGCTCTTCCTTTTTTTCTACCTGGGCCCGGCATTTGGCGCAAGCCATCAGGCAGTTGTCTTCGGTTCTGCCGTCCTGAGGTGGCACTTCGTAAAGCTGTACATCGTTATCCGATCCGCAGAGTTCACACTTGTTGCCGCTCCTTTTGAGCAGTACGTCTTCCAGTTTCATAGTCGTTCCATTTAAGCGACGAAGGTAACGATTGGCTTTTATTACCTGAATGGCCGGAAGCTTCAAGCCGATCAGGAGTATTTGCTGTTACCATCCGGTTCAGTCAAACGATAACTCTAACTGTACCTCTGAAATGGCTGTGGATGGAGGTGCTGGGCAGTCATCTTTTTTTGCCTGAACATGATACAGCGCCGTTTGTTCAAACCGGGAAGCTACTACAATGTGGGTATCACGGGTATGCTGGTTAAAAAGTTCCAAAACCCGGTCCGGGCAATTGTTGTTTTTGGAAAGGTGAGAAAGGATGAGGTGTGTCATAAACGGAGGCCTGTGCTTTTTAAAAAGTTCCAGGGCTTGTTTGTTGGAGAGGTGTCCTTTCTCGCCGCGGATGCGCTGTTTCAAATAAAACGGATAGTTGCCCTGGTCCAGCATTTCATCATCGTAATTGGCTTCCAGAAAGGCGGCATGGCATTGACTGAAATGCCGGATCACATGCTGACAAGGCAGACCTATGTCGGTAAATACACCGATCTTAACTTCTTTTCCGGCAACAATAAAACTATAGGGGTCTGCAGCATCGTGAAACTTAGGGAAGGCCGTAACGCTTAGATCGCCAATGCTAATGGGTTGATAGGCTGTAAAGGATTGTACGGTGTGGTTGTCCAGATAAAGCCGGCCATATTGCAGGGCCGGTGCCGTAATGTAAACCGGCAATTGGTATTTTTTTACCAGGGAATGAATTCCGCGGATGTGATCGGA
This sequence comes from Bacteroidota bacterium, assembly GCA_023392575.1. GTDB lineage: Bacteria > Bacteroidota > Bacteroidia > Chitinophagales > Chitinophagaceae > Flavisolibacter. The sequence continues at coordinate 4,223 of JAEVYV010000372.1, forward strand.
ATGTTCGTGGGAAACAAAAATGGCTTTCACCTTCGACATGGAGAGGCCAAGCCGCTTCATGCGTTTTTCTGTTTCTCTGCAGGAAATGCCGGCATCGATCAGAACCGCTTCTTTTTCATTGCCGATATAATAACAGTTGCCATTGCTGCCCGAGGCGATGGATGCGGTGAATAATGACATAGGAGGAGCAAAGAAATTTCTTTTTTGCCAAAACCCCGCAAAGGATTGGGCCGGGGCCGGCACAAAGTGGTTAAATACCCTTTTGCCCACGGCCGCTGCTTAGGACCCGGAAGGAAGCTTTACTTCGTGCTTTGAATATTTTTCCCGCATGATTTCACCCAGCGGCTTGTTGTAAACTTTGTGCTCGACCCACGACACAAGGTCGAGGTAGGCAAAGACCCGGCTTTGGAAGCGTCTGTTTTCAAATTCTTTGATCCGCTCCAAAAAACCTTCCAGTTCTTTTTTCATGGCGTGCTTGGAAATGCGGAAGGACCGGCGCAGGAATCTCAGGATCTCTTCTTCGAGCGCCGTCAGGTTTTGCATTTTCGACATGAAACGGTAAACGGACCGGGTGAGGTATTCCAGCAGTTCGTAATTTCCCAGTTCATAATGCGCCAGCAGGTGCAGCAGCCGGGCATAGCACTGTATGTCGTGACGCAGGTCGGCGGGATCGTTGATGATCTTTTGCAAATAATCGATACTGGCTTCGTAGTTGCCGCTTCCAAAGTACAGCGAAGCAATTTTATAATTGAGCACCAGTACCCGGTGGCGGTCAATGAACAGGGCGTATGCTTCCAGTTTTTCTTCAATACCCGGTATCAGCTCCAGTCCTTTTTCAAAGGAACCCGTTAAAAAATGGTGGTTGATCTTGGCCTGGGCAATGTAAAGAAAGGACTGAATGCGGAAGTTGTCGTTTTCCTGAACCCGGCTGGTTTGGGAAAACTGTTCCAGCTCCTTTAGGGTGGGCATAAATCTTTTGTGGTTGCGCAGGTCGAAATGGGCATTCAGCAGATAGTGCAGCCCTTTGATGTAATGGCCCGTTTCCACCCGCTTCATGATGGGTTGTTCGTGAAACAGGTCCACCCATTTTTGCGTGTAGCGGTAGTACATCAGAAAATCCTGCCGGATGAAGGCCTGCCAGCTATAGCTTTGGTAGAGGTAAAGCTTTTCATAAAAGCCGGTTTGCTCCCGGGCATTGGGCGGCAGGTTGTCTTTCATGAATTGCTTGATGGCTTTTTCATCTTCTTCGTTGCGGGTGTGGCCGTGCTTGATGTACCAGCTATACAGCTTCAACGACAGGTTGGAAAGGCTGGCCACCATGCTGATGTGCTGGCTTACCTGCATGGCTTCTTCCGATAAAAGCTCGGCCCGGTCCTGCATGCTTCGGGTAATGTGCAGCGACTCAATTCTTTTTTCCAGACCAATCACCTGGATCAGGAAGTGAAATTTTTGATGGTTTTTGGCAACCTCCTTTGCTCGCTCCAATAGGCGCAGGCTTTGCAAAAACAATCCTTTTTTATAAAGAATGTGGGCATAGTCAAACTGCTCATTCAATTGAAGGTCGATGCTGTCGGCGCTTTTTAAAAGCCGAAGGCTGGCCATGATTTGCTTGTAGAGGTGGGCCTTTAAATTGGAAAGCTGGGCCTTTTGAATGGAAGGCAGCTTTTTCAGCAGGGCTTTCTCATCGTATTCCTGCTGCTTGTCAATGGCATCAAAAAGCTGAACAATTTTTAGGTTCTCGTTGGAGGAGCTTCGCTTGATATAAAGTTTAAAATGCCTTTTTTCGGCTTTTTCCAGCGATCGGATCAATTGAAATAATATATCGGTAGGACGGTTGGACATAGTATGAAAAAAAGTGTGAAATGCGTATCTGTTAAGGGTTTTGCCAAGTTGGGTTC
>JAEVYV010000006.1 GCA_023392575.1 Bacteroidota bacterium
CCGCTATGCCATTGGGGGCGCCCAACGCATTCACCTGGATATTTTGGCGAGTGTGGAAGACGTTCAAAAGCAGGTGTACTTCACCCGCAAATCCATCAACACTTCTCTTAAACAAAGCTTTTATTCAATTGCCAACACCAAAAGTCAGGACATTCATTTTTGGTGCGACAACCTTTTATTCCGACTGTTCAGTGTGCACTACTATGCTTTTTATTTGAACCGTCATAACAAGGGCCATGTGCTCAGTGCCAACAGCACTTTTTTTTATGATATGCTGCCTTTCATAAAAAAAGCAATGATCAGGACCGAACTTCTGCACAATTTTACCCATGGCAAAAAAGGAATGGAGTTTTTTGGCCTGGCCAATTATAAATACCTCAGCTTTCGCATGGTGTATGATAATTATACGCTGGAAAATATAGAACAGCAATATGCCCAGTACCATGTACCATCGCCTTATTTAAACAAGATTGTTTTTATTGAACCCGGCGTACAAGTGCCATCACGTATAACAAAGAATTATGCTTATCCCCTGGCCATTTTATATGCAGGAAGAGGGGGACACCAAAAGCGCATACACCTGCTCAATAAAATTGCGGAACACTGCATTCAGCACAACTGGAATGTTCGATTTCATTTTGCCGGCACCATGATCAATGAACTGTCTGAGATGGTGAAGGCTCACTCAGATCTGCATGGCGAAATCAGCTCAAAGGCAGAAATGGATGCGTTGTACGAACAATGCCATGCCATATTAATGACCTCGGCCTATGAAGGATTTCCCATGCTGATAAAAGAGTCTATGGCATATGGATGCGTGCCGGTTGTTACGGCCTTAAAAGGCAATCTCATGCATTTAAATGAAAAAAATTCTTTGTTGATAAAAGCCGTAACCGATGAAGACCAGGTGGTCGCACAGGGCATAGAAAACATCAACAGACTTTTACATCAACCCGAACTATTAAAGGAGCTTTCTGTCAACGCATATGAATATGCAAAAGAGCATTTTCGCCGGGATGTGTTTTTGCAGAAGTGCCGTGCGTTTTTATTGCGTTATCCTGCTCCTGTTGCATAAATAGCTAAGCAACATAGCGGCTTTGGAAAGAGCACCAGTTTGCAGCAAACGCCGGGGTAATTTTGTTTGATGCGCTATCATCTTCTTAATGACAGGATGTACTTCTCCCCTATACCCCGCCTCTTCTATTTCGTCCAAGGATTGAATATTGAGATTTCGGAACAAACGCCACAAAGCATCGTAAACTACTACGTCTTTCAGGCTGGCAAAACCTATTTTTTTCAGCACCTGAAAATGCTCGGGAATTTCCACTTCTTTAACCCTGAATGACGATTGGGTAACCTGCTCCTTGTTAATGCCTATGTTAACGAGAGGCTTGTCAATATAGTAAAACGATTTTCCTTCCAAATACTGAATATAAAAATCCATATCCACCAACCATTTCAGTTGGTTGTCATAAACCATCCCTTCCACTTTTTTGTATAGTACTACGCTGGGGGGGCCAATGACATTGTGGGCCAGCAGCCGGTGAGAATTGTTCAGGAAAAGCTTATTGAGTCCTGTTAAGCGCACCGGTTTTGATGCGCCGGATTCTTCCACAACATTATTATATGCCGAAAAGAAAAACGTTACAGCCGGATGCCGCTGAGTGGCTTCGGCAAATATTTGCAGGCTGTTTTCATGGTTCAGCCAATCATCATCGTGCATCAATTTTATCCAGTTGCCTTTGGCATAGCTGATGGCCTTGTTCCAGTTCTCCGGCGTACCGAGCGGTGTTTCGTTTTTGTAATAACGCAACGGAAGGTTTGCAAAAGAAGGCACGATCTCTTTTACCGAATCATCAGGCGAATCATCAGTAATGACCACTTCGTAATCTTTAATTGTTTGCCTGGCAATTGAAGCCATCAAACGTTTAATGTTCTCTGGGCGCTTATAGGCAGGAATGCAGATGGATATGAAGACCGGGCTCATTTAGACCTTATAAGATTATGTATCACTTTTAAATGTAAAGGTCTGTATACAAAAAACTTTACAATACCATAATATAATCCGGGATACCTGTATAATTCCTGAAGCATAATCCACTTTATCTTATTTTTAAATGAAATAGCATGGGTTTTCAGAAAGTCCAAGTTGACCTTAGTAATCCTCAATTCTACTTTGGGGGGAATATTGGCACTTATGGTAAAAGGCAGCAAATGCTTGTATCGTTCATGGTAAACAAACAATACTTCAGCCCACTTGTCTCCAAAGTCTCCTCCGTTTGTTATATGAATCATATCAATCTCATAACTTACGACAACCTTACAAACTTTAGCAGCTCTTAATGTAAAGTCCATATCGTAAAAATGAAAGCCCTTCAGTCCAATCTCATCAAACTTTATAATCTCCCAGACTTCCTTGCGGGCACAGATAAATACTCCGTCTGCACAAACAACTTCCTGGTGTGGGGTACCGAAATCAGGGTTCAAATAAATTTTCTCTTCATGGTCAACAAAACGATGAACGATGTTGGCACAATCATATTCTTTTTGACCGGTATACCAACCTGAAAAAGCAGCAGACTTATATTTACTTCCGGCCACTCCCACCACACCAATATCGCGTTGAGAAAAGAGCCGCAATAAGATTTCGCCCCATTTGTTCGTTGTAAAGATCACATCTTCATGAACAAAACACAGCACCTCAAATCTGGCTTGCCTTGCCAACAGGTTATAAACTTCACAAAGCCCCTTTTTACTTTCTCTGTTATCATAACATAACAGTTCATAGCCCACCCCAATTGTTTGCTCTATGTTTCTTGCTAATTGTTGATACAAGCTCGGTTTGACAGAACAGACTAAAACAGATATCATAATTGCAAATGGGAATGTTTCGACTTAACGTAAATTGCAGTGTTTAAACCACTTTTAATGCAAAATACCTCCTTTTTAAGCAATTTAATTAAAGGGATCAGAAAACGTTCTTCAAAAATATTTAGTAACCCGTATCAGAAACTAAACATTGGCCCAATAAAACACAAGTATTTAAAACACTTACCAACCGGGCAATTAAGACGGCATTCTATGCCTGGTGGCGTAGTTCATTATACTAGTCCGCAAGAGCTTTTACACGGACTAAAAGAAATCTTTATTGAACAGCTGTACAAAACCAAATTGCCCCCGGACGCTTATATCATTGATTGTGGCGCCAATATTGGCTTAAGTGTTATCTATTTCAAGCAATTGGTACCCAATGCGAAAATCATTGCTTTTGAGCCCGATGGAAAAAATGCTGAATTATTAAAAAGAAACGCGGATTCTTTTAATCTGCAAAACGTTGAAATAAGACAAGAAGCTGTTTGGATTGATAATACCACGCTGTCGTTCAAAAGTGAAGGAACGATGAGTAGTAAAATAGATGAGTCCATACAGAATGGTGAAAATAAGGTACAAGCTATCCGGTTAAAAGAACTTTTAAACCGAAAAATTGACTTTTTAAAAATTGATATTGAAGGCGCAGAATACGAAGTGCTCAAGGACATTAAGGAAAACCTACACTTTGTGCAAAACATGTTTTTCGAATACCATGGTAGCTTTCAGCAAAACAATGAGCTTTTGGAAATTTTTGACATTATACACGGTGCAGGGTTCAAGTTTTACATTAAGGAAGCTGCAAACGTCTACAACCATCCCTTTCTTTCCTCAGAGGAACATAACCAGCATGCATACGATCTACAATTAAATATCTTCTGTTTCCGAAACTAGTGTTCACTGAAAAAAATTGCAGAGGTGTTTTAGAAAATCCGCTTTTAAAGGCAGGGTAAACAATGCTTCAAAATCTTATTTGCATATTACACCATACCCCCACACTTTCCTGAGCTAAACTTTATTCTCCGAAGCCGCGGCTTAAAGCATGAATTTTACAATCGGCCAACAAGCGATTGTAGATCCCAACTTTAGCAATTTTCCATCGAGCCAGAAACAACCTGAATCCTCTATTTGCAAAGTGGCATTTGTTGAATTTACAACCGGAAAATGAGCACCAAAGGGCTTTGATTAGGCAGCTTGTTCCCAACAGGTTCTTTCTGACAACCAATAACAGAAAAACTGAGTAATCACAAAAGGCTCACTCCGAATCTCATAGGCTGTAAGGCTTTAGAGACCACATACATCAAGCAAAAAAAATTACAAATCCACTAATTTCATTAAAAAGGTTTCGAGACCTTTTAATTTTTGACCGGTTAACTCATAACCAATATTTTGCCTATAATATTTATCTAAATCATATATCGCAAATGGATTTTCCGCTACCACTTCACTTAAATGCCTTAACCCCATTGCATTGGCCTCATTAAACCTCTGTACAAATTCCAACGGCAATTTTTTATTGGCAATCCACGCGGCAAACACAAACGGCAGCCCGGTATGCAGCTTCCAGGCTTCCGCCAGATCATAAATATATTTCGATTGTAACCGCTGTTGCAAAGCCCTGTCCCCAATCACTACGCCGGCTGTCGTTCCCTTGATTTCCTCCCGGAAATCCTCGCCTGTGGCATCAACCAGTTCCACTTCCTTTTTCCAGTATTCTCGCAGTAAAATTTTGGCAAGATTTACAGAAGTTCGTGATTGGTAGTCCAGGTATATCCGCTCAACTTGCTCCATAGGCACCTGGCTGAACATACAAACGGAGGCAACCGGCCCCTCGCTTCCTATGCAATAATTGCCTACAATATGCCACTCCTTCAACTTCAATGTTGCGGCCACAGGAATCAAACCCACATCCACTTCATCATCAATCAACATCTGTGCAATTTTCGCCGGATAGTCTTCCACCAGTTCAATTTCCTGAATGACCGGATGTCTTTTTATTCCATACAACAAAGGCTTGGTGTTGAGATAACTTACTGCCCCTACTCTTATCTTACTCAAATGATTTAGTTTTGCCCGCAAAGATATATTCAGTTTGTAGTTTATGGTTTGTTGTTTGTAGTTGATCTATTTACCTAGTTCGCTATTCACCACTCACCATTCACCAATTCACAATTTATTCATGGAACTCACATCGCTTACTGCCATTTCAGCTATTGACGGACGCTACCGCAAACAGGTTCAACACCTCGACGATTATTTTTCAGAATATGCCTTAATGAAATACCGGGTGCAGGTAGAAATTGAATACCTGCTCTTTCTGTCCCAAAAAAAAATTTTAAAACTTTCTGCAAAAGGCACCAAACAACTCAAGAGCATTAAGGAAAACTTTGGTTTGGAGGAGGCCCGGGAAATCAAGCAAATTGAACAAACCACCAACCACGATGTTAAGGCCGTTGAATACTTTATTAAGCAGGCATTGGATAAGACCGGAGAAACCGCCATTAAAGAGTGGGTGCATTTTGGCCTGACCTCACAGGACGTCAACAACACAGCCGTTCCCTTGTCCTGGAAGGAGGCTCTGGAGTATGAATACCTGCCCTCGCTGCTGAACCTGAATGCCCAATTAAAAATATTGGCCAAGCAGTGGCAGGCAATCCCCTTGCTGGCCCGCACCCACGGCCAACCCGCCAGTCCCACCTCTTTGGGCAAAGAGTTGATGGTATTTGTAGAACGCATCGAAAACCAGGTGGAACAATTGATCAACATTCCAGTGAGTGCCAAATTTGGCGGCGCCACTGGAAACTTTAACGCCCATCACATTGCCTTTCCCAAAACAGACTGGATAAAATTTGCCAACGAGTTTGTCGATGGCGTTTTGGGGTTGCAGCGCCTGCAGTTTACCACACAAATCGAACACTACGATAATCTGGCCGCCAGTTTCGATTGTATGAAGCGCATCAACAACATTCTGATCGACCTGTGCCGGGATGTGTGGACCTATATTTCCATGGATTATTTCAAACAAAAAACCAAAAAAGGAGAAGTCGGTTCCTCGGCCATGCCCCATAAGGTCAATCCCATTGATTTTGAAAATGCCGAAGGCAATTTTGGGCTGGCCAATTCCCTGTTTGAACACCTTTCCTCCAAACTCCCCATTTCCCGCCTGCAACGGGATTTAACGGATTCAACCGTGTTGAGAAACATTGGTGTTCCGTTTGCCCATACGGTGATTGCTTTTAAATCCATAGAAAAAGGATTGGGCAAACTCGTTCTGAACGATGAAAAAATTTATGCGGATCTGGATAATAACTGGGCGGTGGTAGCCGAAGCCATCCAAACCATTTTGAGAAGGGAGCAATACCCCAATCCCTACGAGGCCCTCAAAGACTTGACCCGCGGCAAAAAACAAATCAACAAACAAACCATTCACCAGTTTATTGACGGCCTGGGCGTTTCCGCGGCGATCAAAAAAGAGCTGAAAGCCATTACCCCGCACAATTATGTAGGTGTTCAGCCAAAGTTTTAGTTGATTGTGTTGATTTAGTTGACTGGTTTAAAAAATGTCTTTCGTTCATCAACCAGTCAACTAATCAAACACTAAACTCCCTTATGTATTTCACTGGTAAAGTGAAACTCGATGTCGGGGTTATTGGTTCGTTCGGTATTTAAAAACCATTCGCTTTGCGCCAGGTACACCAGGTGCCCATCTTTATCCTCGGCAATATTGGATGATTTAAAACGAATGAACTCATCTACCTTTTTGGGGTCTTTGCTGCTGATCCAGCAAGCCTTGTAAAAAGGCACGCTGTTGAACACTACCGAAGCGCCGTACTCGTGCAGCAAGCGGTACTGGATCACCTCAAATTGCAACTCGCCTACACAACCAATGATCTTTTTGTTTCCGCCGAATTGCGTAAACAATTGCGCCACTCCTTCGTCGGTCAGCTGCAGCAAACCCTTTTCCAACTGCTTGGTCTTCATGGGATCTTTGTTCACCACTTCCCTGAACAGTTCCGGTGAAAACGAAGGTATGCCGGTAAAGAAAAAATCTTCTCCTTCTGTCAGGGTATCGCCGATCTTAAAGCTGCCTGTATCAAACAAACCCACCACGTCTCCGGGATAAGCATCGTCCACTATATTTTTTTCCCGGGCCAAAAACGAATAGGGATTGCTAAAGCGAACGTCCTTATCCAAACGAACATGATGAAAATATTTGTTCCGCTCAAACCGCCCCGAACACACCCGTAAAAAGGCAATACGATCCCGATGTTTGGGATCGAGGTTGGCGTGAATTTTAAAAATAAACCCGCTGAATTTCTCTTCCGTTACCGCAACCTTGCGCTTGTTGGTTTCCCGATCCCTGGGCATGGGCGCAATACGAATAAACGTATCCAGCATTTCCTTCACGCCAAAATTATTGATGGCACTTCCAAAGAACACCGGCGCCACATCGCCGCTCAGGTAATTTGCCGTGTCCAACTCGCCGTACACGCCATCAATCAGCTCTACGTCTTCCCGGAGTAGATCGGCATCCCGCTCCCCGAGTTTTTCGTTCAATACAGCAGATCCCAGCTCGGAAATCGAAATGGTGTCTTCATCGGTTGCTTTGGTATTGGGTGTAAACAGCCGCAGGTTTTTGTGATGCAGATCGTACACCCCTTTAAAATCCTTTCCCTGATTGATGGGCCAGGTCATGGGGTGCAGCGAAATGGATAATTCCTTTTCAATTTCTTCCAGCAGGTCAAAGCGGTTTTTCCCGTCGCGGTCCAACTTGTTGATGAACACAATCACCGGGGTTTTGCGCATGCGGCAAACCTGCATCAGGCGGCGGGTTTGCTCTTCCACTCCGTTTACACTATCCACCACCAGAATAACACTATCCACCGCCGTCAGCGTTCGGTACGTGTCTTCGGCAAAATCCTTGTGCCCCGGTGTGTCCAGCAGGTTGATCAAGGTACCATTGTACTCAAAGCTCATCACCGAAGTGGCCACCGAGATACCCCTTTGGCGCTCGATCTCCATGAAGTCGGAAGTAGCGGCTTTTTTGATCTTATTGCTTTTTACCGCACCGGCCACCTGTATGGCGCCTCCAAACAGCAAGAACTTTTCGGTCAGGGTTGTTTTACCGGCATCGGGGTGAGAAATGATGGCAAAGGTTCTGCGTTTCTCTATTTCGTTTTGATATTTCATGTGTTTGCAGGCCCGGCTTTTAGTTGACGGAATCCGTAAGCTGAACTTATTTTTAGCGGAGCAAAAGTACGGCGAACGACGTTAAGGAAACTTTGAAAGTTGCCTCCCGTTTACCTACCCTTGCCGGGACCCGGCGCTTTGGTTGCCAAAACATGGCTAATGAGCAGCCTGGCATCCAAACTGCCGCCAGACTCGGGAGACAGGTATATGGGAAGATGAAGCAAGGCAATCCTATTACTCTCCACCGGAATCGGGGGAAAGGCACCGCCAGACATCTGAGCTATAGGTTATAGAGTGCCAGTTGCCGGTCCACCTTTTCAAGCAAGATCTTGGTATTTACCGGTTTGGCTATAAAATCATCAGCCCCGTAACTGTCGATCTTACCGGCGGCACCGGGATGCGCCGAAAACATGATCACCGGGATGTGCTTCGTCGCCTCAGCATGTTTGATTTCTTTGCAAATGGTTCTGCCGTCCGCCCCCGATAACAACACATCCAGCAAAATGACCGAAGGCGCAAATTGTTGGATTTTCCCAAAAACCTCTTCCCGGCGGGCTGCGGTTCCTACTTCATGCCCCTGTTTTTTAAGCATAATTTCCATAACGGTCCTGATATCCGGATCGTCATCAATTATTAAGATCCTGGCCATAAATTTTCAGAATGGAAGTTCATTAATTCAAAATCGCTCCTGGCACAAGGCGGATGGGACTGCCGAAATTAGGAAAATTTATCTAAACAGCTGAGGGCTCTATTCAGTATTTTAATACAAATCCCGGCCTTAAAACACATGCCAAAGCCTCATTTCTTTAAGAGCCCCGTATAACGAAGCCAAAAGCAACGGATCACCGGAGCAATTAAGATGTTGACGGGCATCATAAATTCTGTTCCGCCCATTACCTTTGTTACATGCGCCGCTTGTTAGAAATAATAACCAATAGTTTTAAGATGGCTCTGCAGGAGCTTTGGGAAAACAAGCTGCGCACCTTTCTTTCCCTGTTTGGGGTAACCATTGGCATTTTCTGCATTATTGGAGTTCTGGCTACGGTTAACAGTCTTCAAACCAACATTCAAAATCAGTTGAAGTCTCTGGGCAATAACACCATTTACATTGACAAGTGGGACTGGAGCGGTGGCCCCGATTATCCTTTTTGGAAGTATGCCAAACGGCCGCAGCCAAAATTTGAAGAGCTGGAAGAAGTAAAAAAGCGGACGGCCACAGCCCAGTATACAGCCTTTTTCATCAATACCATGCTTTCGGTTGATGCTGGCGACAATACGCTCAGCAATGTGCGTCTCTACGGTGTAACACAGGACTACCAAAACATACAGGCCCTGGAAATAGCATACGGACGATTTATTACCGAAGGCGAATTTCAGCACGGTACCAACGTGGCGGTGCTGGGCAACGAAATAGCGGAAAACCTGTTTGGAGCAGCCGAGGTTGCCCTGGGCAAACAAATTACCATCAAGGGGCGCAAAGCACTTGTCATCGGTGTCATCAAAAAACAGGGTAGTCAAATAGTGGGTGGTTGGCAGTTTGACAAATGTGTGATCCTGCCGTACAGCTACGCAAAAACCCTGGTGGACGAAAACCGGTCCAATCCGGTGCTGATGGTAAAAGGTTTTGAAAACATCAGCAGCAAGGTTTTAAAAGACGAGCTTACCGGCACCATGCGGTCGGTGCGAAAACTCAACCCTACCCAGGAAAACGATTTTTCCCTAAACGACATCAACGATTTGAGCGAAAGTTTAAATCAGGCCTTTGTGAGCATCAACATTGGCGGCTGGGCCATTGGGGCGCTTGCTTTTGTTGTAGGCATTTTTGGCGTGGCCAACATTATGTTTGTAACCGTAAAGGAAAGAACCCCGCAAATTGGGCTCAAAAAAGCGGTTGGCGCCAAAAGCCGGGTCATTTTGATGGAGTTTTTACTGGAATCGGCCTTTTTATGCATTATTGGCGGAGCCATCGGCCTGTTGTTGCTTTTTATACTTGCCGAAGTTGCCAGCTCCCTGGTTGATTTCCCATTCTTTCTTTCTCCGTTTATCATTCTGCTGGCTGTATTTATTTGTATTGTGGCGGGCATTCTTGCAGGCATCATCCCTGCTTTGCGGGCCGCCAAAATGGATCCGGTAGTAGCCATCAGAAGTTAGAAGGCACCAAACTCACCGATCAAAACTTTCTTCAGACAGGTCATCCCGTAAAAGCCTATTTCTAAAGGCATCAATCACAGATAACACTAAACCGCTGTCACGGAAATCATCGGGAAACGTGAGGCGGCAGAGGTGAGACAGAAACAGTCTCTTTCCCTTCGGTCATTTATCAACCCACATCTACCATCTTGACAACCGCTGGGTACAAACTTTTGTCGTCCTCGTTTACGCCATGCAAGCAACCCGGCCAGTTTTTGCTCTCGTCAATATTCAGTTCTTTTGCATACTCTTTTGGATTATGAACACGAATCAATCACATAATAATATTTCGGGGTTTTCGACAAAAGAAGCCGGGGATAAGGTTTGCCTTCTGGCCATCGAATCTTCCTGCGACGAAACATCGGCATCGGTATGCCGCAACGGAAAGATTTTATCCAACTTCATTGCCAACCAAAAAATACACGAAAAATATGGCGGCGGGGTGCCGGAACTGGCCAGCCGGGCCCACATGCAAAACATTGTGCCGGTGGTGGAGGTAGCCCTTCAACAGGCCGGCGTTCAGCTGAACGAACTGGATGCCATAGCTTTTACCCAGGCACCGGGACTGATCGGCTCTTTGCTTGTCGGCAGCCAGTTTGCCAAATCGCTGGCGCTGGCGTTAAACAAGCCGCTGATAGCCGTACATCATATGCAGGCGCATGTGATGGCCAATTTAATCGAGGAGCAAAAACCCGCTTTTCCTTTTTTGTGCCTCACCGTTAGCGGCGGACACACCCAAATTGTCCGGGTCGACAGCCCCGCTGACATGAAGGTGATTGGAGAAACCCTGGACGATGCCGCCGGAGAAGCATTTGACAAATCGGCCAAATTACTGGGGCTGCCCTACCCCGGCGGCCCCTTGGTGGACAAGTACGCACAACAGGGCGACGCCAACCGCTTTAGTTTTGCCGAACCCCAAATTGAGGGGCTGGACTTCAGCTTCAGCGGGTTAAAAACCTCCATTCTTTATTTTTTACAAAGGCAGACAAAGGCGGACCCCGATTTCATCAAAAACAACCTGCCCGATCTTTGTGCCTCCATCCAACACCGCATCGTGTCCATTTTACTGAAAAAACTAAAACGGGCCGCCCTGCAAACAGGCATCACGGAGCTTTGCATAGCAGGCGGGGTTTCGGCCAACAGCGGCCTAAGACAGGCCTTTAAGGACTTGTGCGCCGCCAACGGCTGGAACGCATTCATTCCCCCGTTTGAGTATTGCACTGATAACGCGGCCATGATCGCCATTACGGCCTATTACAAGTATTTGAACGGAGATTTCGACAGTCTTTCAGTTAGTGCCAGCGCCCGGGCGGAGTGGAAGTAAGCCCGTCAACTTTTCCTCTAATTTTTGCTTATGCCCAACCCTTACTTCCGCTTCAAGCAATTTACCGTCTTTCACGACCGCTGCGCTATGAAAGTAACCACGGATGGCTGTTTGTTTGGCGGATGGTGCGCCCAGGAAATTCAGCAAACAAACCCCGATGCCAAGAATCTGCTGGACATTGGCACGGGCACCAGCCTATTGTCACTGATGATTGCACAAAAAAACAACCTCTGTATAGATGCCGTGGAAATAAGCAAAGAAGCTGCGGGGCAAGCAGTGGAGAACATCCGTTCTTCGCCCTGGAAAGAAAGCATCAGCTTGTTTGAAACCGATATTCTTGCGTTTCAGCCGGAAAAAAAATACGACTTCATCGTAAGCAATCCTCCTTTTTACGAAAACGAACTAGCTTCCCGGCAAACAGCAAAAAACCAGGCCCATCACAGCTCACATCTTACTTTTTCCCAGCTTCTTACGGTTGTTGCCAGCCTGCTCCGGAAGGAGGGTTTTTTCTTTTTACTGCTACCTTTTAAACGGCTTCTGCAAACCGAAGCGCTTTTGGTTCAGCACGGGCTGTTTCTCCACAAAAAAATACTGGTACAACAATCCACCCGGCATCCTTATTTCCGGGTGTTGCTGATGGGATCAAAACAAAATGCGGAAGATGTGTTTGTTTCCACCATGGCCATCCGGGACGAACAGCAGCAGTACACACCGGCATTTGCAGCACTGCTAAAGGACTATTATTTATACCTCTGATCCCAGTTTCCCTTCGGCATAATCCCTTAGGTACCCGAACCGCTCCGTGAGCTGGCCGTTTTTAACAATAGTGGCCCGTTCAATGATGCCAGAATGTCCTTCAACCAAATCCGGCAAAATGTGTTTCAGCAATTGTTCGCCAAAATACTTGGACGCATCCCGGGGCAATTCGTTGGGCAGGTTGCCCACCGCCATAACATCGATGGATCCAGGCAGCGAAGGCGCTGTTTTTTGAAATGTTTTTCTGTCTACGCCATAGACCGGATCTTCAATGGACTGATCGCCCAGGTTAATGGGCACAGAACCATTGGCATCATCCGTTACATCGGCAATGACCTGTATGCGAAAATCCGGACTGGAAATATCTTCTTTGTCAAAAAGACGCGGCACGTTGACATCCCAATAAACGCCGTTCATTAAAATATCGGTTTGCGACACATATTTTTTAAACAGACATCTATACTCCGACGGGTGTTCGTGAAAATGTTCCCGGTTGTAGCTTCCGGTTTCCTTGTGTGCATATAAATCCGCTCCTTTCAGCTGCACGTATACCGGATAGGAAAACTCTTTCGAAACAAACTCCTCCTTTTCCACTTCAATAATGCCCATCAGGTTCATGATTTCAAGAATGCCGTGTGCCACCCGGCCCGAACCGGTAACCGCAATTTTTACATTGGGAATCTTTAAACCAAAATAACCGTGTATCAGCTCCTTAAAATCTTTTTGCTTGTACACCCGTTCCAACGCAAAGCTGCCCGTGCGTTTTCCGTAGGCCATCATTCCGTTG
>JAEVYV010000013.1 GCA_023392575.1 Bacteroidota bacterium
CCCTGGGACGATCTGCACCACATTGCTCTGTCCACCACCAATGGCGAACACGACGGTCGCTGGGCTTTTGCCAACGGCAACAACACCCCCCGCATCGCCCGTGTGGATTTAAAAACATTCCGCACCGCGGAGATCATTGAAATACCCAATAGCGCCGGTAACCACTCCTCTCCTTTCATTACCGAAAATACCGAGTAC
Source organism: Bacteroidota bacterium (assembly GCA_023392575.1). GTDB lineage: Bacteria > Bacteroidota > Bacteroidia > Chitinophagales > Chitinophagaceae > Flavisolibacter. The sequence continues at coordinate 199 of JAEVYV010000013.1, forward strand.
ACCGTGGCCGGCACCCGTTTCAGTGTGCCCATCCAGGGCAACCTTGACGTGCCCATTAACACCTACAAGCAAAACTTTAAGGGCACCATCAGTTTTGTGAAGGTGGATTCTTCCACCGGCCACATGAACATTGCTTTTCAGATCTTAACACCCGGTGTAAACTTTGACCTGTCCCGTGCCGGAAAAGGAAAATCCCACGACTGGTTTTTCTTTAGCTGTTACAATTCAGAAAAAGCCAATACTTTATTAGAAGTAAACGCATCTGCCAGAGACAAAGACTTTATCATGGCCGTAAACTGGAAAAAAGCAGAAGAATATGCTAAGGCCGGCAAGGGAAAAATGGTACCCGCCGAGTATGCACATAATGTGTATGATGATAAAACACACTCTGCTACTTCTACCATTGAAAAGCAAGTGCTGATGCTGGATCCGAAGGATTGTCCGGATATGATCTATTTTATTCCTTGTCCTAAATCGCCACACGGTACCGACGTTGACCCCACCGGCGAATACATTGTGGGCTCCGGTAAACTGGCGGCGTTGATCCCTGTTTTCTCGTTCACCAAAATACAGCAGGCCATTGCCAATAAAACTTTTGACGGCGAATACGATGGCTTCCCGATCTTAAAATATGAAGCAGTGTTACATGGCGAGGTGCAAAAGCCGGGTCTGGGCCCCTTGCATACCGAATTTGATAATAACGGTTATGCTTACACTTCTATGTTCGTTTCTTCTGAAATTGTAAAATGGAATATTAAAGACGTAAAAGTGGTTGACCGTGTACCAACTTATTATTCCATTGGCCACTTAAGCGTAATGGGCGGACCTACTAAAAAGCCGTACGGTAAATACATGATCGCTTACAACAAGATCACCAAAGACCGTTACCTGCCCACTGGCCCTGAATTGGCCCAAAGTGCACAGTTGTACGATATCAGCGGTGATAAAATGAAGATGATCCTTGACTTTCCTACTGTGGGTGAACCACACTATGCAGAAGGAATTCCGGCTGACAAAATCAGCAAGAACAGTGTGAAGATCTTCAAGATAGAAGAGAATGCCCACCCTTATGTAGCCAAAGGCGAAGGACAAACAAAAATAGAACGCAAAGGCAACCAGGTGCATGTGTATATGACCGCCATCCGTTCACACTTAACACCTGATAATATTGAAGGTGTGAGGGTCGGTGATGAAGTGTATTTCCACGTAACCAACCTGGAACAGGATTGGGATGTGCCACACGGCTTTGCCATCAAAAATGCAAATAATGCAGAGATACTGATCATGCCAGGCGAAACCCAAACCTTAAAGTATGTAGCTGATAAAGTTGGCATTGTTCCTTTCTACTGTACCGACTTCTGTTCTGCACTGCACCAGCAAATGCAAGGCTATTTAAGAGTATCACCTGCAGGCAGCAATGTTCCACTGACTTACAGTACAGGCACCAATCTGCCCAAGGCCGACACTACTAAAACAGGTTCTCCTAAACCTTAATTATTAATAAGGGACATGCCAATGGCATGTCCCTACCAAAACTATTTTTATGAAAAAGATCTTCAGCTTCTTGTTTCTTGCAGTGGTTGCTTTAGTTACTTCATGCAACAGCGAAACAAAAGGAACACAAACAGAATCAGCAACTGAAACTACAGCGGTTGGCGGCCAGTCTGCCGTACAGGATGAGGAATCGGCAAAGGATGTAGTGAAAGTGGCTGCCGGCTCAAAAGATCATACTACACTGGTAGCGGCGGTAAAACAAGCGGAACTGGTGGATGCCTTATCCAATGCCGGCCCTTTCACCGTATTTGCCCCGACAAATGCTGCTTTTGATAAATTACCCAAAGGCACTGTAGAAGACCTGATGAAACCACAGAACAAGGAAAAACTGCAGGACATACTGCAATACCATGTATATGTTGGCAGTTTAAAAACAGATCTTATGCAGGATGGACAAACACTAAACCAGGTAAATGGCGGCAACATCACCATCAGTAAAAAAGATGGAAAAGTAGTGATCAACAACACCGCTACTGTTATCGCTTCCATACCCGCCTCTAACGGCATTATTCATGTAATTGATGCCGTGTTGGTACCACCAGCTCAATAGTTTTTTCATTGTACAAACCTCCGGAGCAGCCCCGCACCCCGTGTGGGGCAGGCATCCGGATCTCAAAAAAAGCGTAGTATGAACAAGATGAGCTTTTCTTCAAGAATCATTATAGCAATCGCATCCCTTAGCCTGATAGCAACTTATTTTTTACCGGTTTGGTTTATTTTCCTGATCGCACCGCAATACCCCGAAGGACTAACCATGAACATCTGGCTGAATAAAATTACCGGCCAGGTGGAAATTATCAATGGCCTGAACCACTACATCGGCATGAAACACATTAAGGCTGAAATGTTTCCCGAGTTTGGCTTCCTTGTTTATATCGTTGGCTTCTTTATTTTACTTGGATTACTAGTGGCCATTGTTGGCAAACGAAAATTATTATTCGCTTACCTTATGCTGACCGTACTGGGGGGCATAGCCGCTATGGTTGATTTTTATAAATGGGGCTATGATTATGGACACAACCTTGATCCCAAAGCGGCTATACAAATTCCCGGGTTTTCCTATCAACCGCCCTTGCTTGGCCATAAAACACTGTTGAATTTCGATGCCTATTCTTACCCTGATGCAGGCGGATGGGTAGTGATCGGCGTAGGTATCGTCTTCTTTTTAGTATGGTTTTACGAGTGGTATAAAAACAGAAAAAGAAAACCCTCCGTGGCGCGGTTTAAACCGGCTGTTACCATTGCGGCAACGTTGCTTCTCTTTATTTCTTCTTGCACCACCAAGCCCGAAGCATTCACTATTGGCAAAGATGGCTGCGACGATTGTAAAATGACCATCATGGACGCCAAATTCGGAGGAGAGATCATTACCAAAAAAGGCAGGATCTACAAATTTGATGATGCCCATTGTGTAGCCAACTTTATAAAAAAAGGCAGCCTGAAGGAAGCCGACATTGCACAAACCCTGTTTGCCGATTATCAAAAAGAAAATACTTTTTTGGATGCAAGGGCTGCACAATTTGTCGTGGGCGAACAACTAAAAAGCCCTATGAACAGCCACGCAGCAGCCTTTGAAAATAAAGCCGCCGCTGAACAAAAAGCAAAAGAAATAAACGGCGTGGTAAAAACATGGGAGGAACTGTATCCCTCCCTTTAAAACCTTGTTCGGAGTGCTGAACAAGGTTTGATAGTTCTTTTAAATAAAACAATGATTGTGTACTGAGCAGCGGTGCTGCTAGCAAGCTTCTGTTGCGTCGCACTCTTGTACTATAACAATTCTACTCGTCATGGTTTCTCGCAAAGACGCAAAGGCGCCAAGAAAGGAAGTTGTAATCTTCGCATCTCTTTCACTTTGCGTCTTTGCGAGAAATAAATAAGCTGCATAGTGAACAAAGCGTACAAGGGAGTGACACAAGGAAAGCCAAATAGTAGCAACACAGCTGATAAGCAAAATTAAACATTCCAAACATAAACACCATTAAATACATGTAAGTATTTACACCGCTTTTATACAAACGAACACACCAACGAAATGAAACAACTTCTGACTATATTCTTTCTTTTTTGTTTTTCTGCCCTTTGGGCTAAAACCATTGTTGTCGGTAAAGACCAGGTGATCACATCGTTACACAAAGCAGTGCAATTAGCCGGCAACAGGGACACCATTCTTTTGCACAAAGGCATTTATAAAGAAGGAAACATCATCATTAACAAACCGCTCTTCCTGATTGGCGTGAATGAGCCCGTCCTGGATGGCGAGAACAAATACGAGATCCTTACCATCAGTGCCAATGGCGTTGTGGTAAAAGGACTTCAATTCCGCAACTCAGGCTATTCCAGCACCTACGATTATGCTTCCATTGGCGTTATTGATGCCCAAAATGTGATCATCGAAAACAATACCATCACTCACGCCTACTTTGCCATTCACTTTGCCAATACATCGGAAAGCATTATTCGCAACAATATCATTAGAGGCACCCCCAAAACAGAACAAACCTCCGGCAACGGCATTCATCTTTGGAAGTGCAATAACATGGTGGTAGAGAACAATGAAATACAGGGCCACCGCGACGGCATTTATTTTGAGTTTGTGACCCACTCCATCATAGAGGGAAACAACAGCCATAACAACATTCGCTATGGTCTTCACTTTATGTTCTCGAACAATGATGCTTACCTGGAAAATACATTTAATAACAATGGCGCTGGCGTGGCGGTCATGTATTCGCATCATGTGCAGATGCAGCGCAATACATTTGAAAACAACTGGGGACCCAGCGCCTATGGACTTTTGTTAAAAGAAATTTCGGATGCGTCCATTTTGGAAAATAAATTCACACAAAACACCGTCGGCATTTTAATGGAAAGCACCAACCGCATTGAAGTGCAGTTGAACAGCTTCCAAAGCAACGGCTGGAGCCTGCGCATCCAGGCAAGTTGTAACGACAATCTGGTTCATCACAACAACTTCCAGGGAAACACTTTCGACATTGCCACCAATGGCACCATGATGCTGAATAAATTTTACAACAACTATTGGGACAAATACGAAGGCTATGATTTGAACAAGGACTTGGTAGGTGATGTGCCTTATCACCCGGTAAGCATGTATTCGATGGTGATTGAACAAAACCCTAATTCGGTGATGCTCTTGAGGAGTTTTATGGTATCGCTTTTAGATAAAGCCGAAAAAGCAATTCCCAGTCTGACACCTGAAAATATGGTGGACGAGCAACCTTTAATGAAACCTTTAAAATTATGATCCGGATTCAAAATATCAACAAGCGATTTAAGAAACTGCAGGCATTGGATAACATCAATGCAGAATTCAATAAAGGACAGGTTATTTCCCTGATCGGCCCTAACGGTTCGGGAAAAAGATCGCTGATCAAATCTATTTTGGGATTGGTGAAGCCCGATAATGGCACCATCACCTTTAATGGCGTACCGGTTACCGAAAAAGTTGACTATCGCAGCAATATTGGTTACATGCCGCAGATTGGCCGCTATCCGGATAACATGAAGATCGGCCAGGTGTTCAGCATGATCAAAAACCTGCGGAACAATGAAAAAGAAATAGACGAGGAATTATATTTTAAATATAAACTCGACACCATCCTGGATAAATCCATGCGGGCCTTGTCCGGTGGCACCCGCCAAAAAGTAAGTGCGGCGCTGGCCTTTTTGTTCGATCCCGATGTGTTGATCCTGGATGAACCCACCGCAGGGCTGGATCCGCTTTCTTCTGAAGTTTTGAAAGAAAAGATCATTGCAGAAAAACAAAAAGGAAAACTCATCCTGATCACCTCTCACGTGCTGACCGACCTGGAGGAGATCACCACCGACGTTATGTATTTGCAGGACGGGAAAGAAATGTTTTTTAAATCCATAGCTGAACTGCAGGAACAAACAGGCGAGCAAAAACTCACCAGGATCATTGCTTTTATGATGAAGCACGGCCTGCAGAAAAAAGAAGTGACTTATTTAAAGATTGCAAAATGATGAATGTGAGACGTGAGACGTCAAACGTGAGATAAAACCTCTGTTATTTTGGTTTCTCACATTTCACCTTTCACAATAAAAAATACCGCCATGCTTAAAATATCCAAATACGTTTTATACGACATTGTTCGAAACAAGGTGATGATTGCCTACACGGCCTTCCTGTTCATTGTTTCCATGAGTCTTTTTCAAATGGAGGAGAACAGCGCCAAGGCCATGCTGAGTTTATTGAACATTGTGTTGATCGTAGTTCCGCTGATCAGCATGATCTTCTCCACCATTCACTGGTACAACTCTTATGAATTTATTGAACTGATGCTAACGCAGCCCATCAGCCGTAAAAAAGTTTTACTGAGCGAATTCACCGGCATCAGCTCTTCCCTTGTTACGGCATTTTTAATTGGCGTAGGCGTTCCGGTTTGTATTTATAACTTCAATGGCACCGGGGTTTCGTTGCTCTTGATCGGAAGTTTGCTGAGTTTGATCTTTACCTCGCTTGCTTTTTTAGCTTCGGTAAAATCAAAGGACAAGGCCCGTGGTATTGGTGTGGCTTTGTTGCTCTGGTTTTATTTTGCTTTGATCTATGATGGATTAGTGCTGTTGATTTTATTTGCCTTCAGTGAGTATCCCCTGGAAAAAATTACCCTGCTGCTATCGTCTCTTAACCCGGTGGACTTAGGAAGGATTTTCATTATGCTGAATATGGACATTAGTGCGTTGATGGGCTACACCGGCGCCATGTATAAAGATTTCTTAGGCAGCCAGGCAGGATTATTTTATACACTGGGCATCATGATGGCCTGGGTAATTGTGCCCTTATTATTAGCCGTTCGTTCTTTCAATAAAAAAGACCTGTAAGGCAGGTTAAAATTTGAAGTACAAAATAAAAAATGGCGTGTTCCAGGATGCTCTTTTTTGACTTTTTTCGGAAAGTTATTTGTGGCTATTCGATTATTTCAACACAGATCATGGAAGTCAGTCACCCCTTCTTCAAGCTGTTTACGGCAAGCGGTCTATTTATTTTATTGGGACTAACGATGATGATACTGGGTGCGGGGAAAGTGATCCGCAAAAAAGAACAGAAAGCTGTAGCTAATAATGCCGGCAGTTTACTGTAGTTGGATACTGTTCTGTAAATTCTTTTTCACCCCTGCGTTTATCCATAAAATCCCAATCGGAAAGAAGCAACTAAATACCAGCAACAGTTGTGTATAGTAAGGAATGACCAAGGAAAAAGCATTTGCTACCAGCAATGATTCTGTAGTCAAAAAAGAAAAGATAAAAAAAGAAAGTCCCCTCTTCACTGCTTTTACATCCTTAAAAAAAGCAAATACCCGCGCAAAAAAGAAAGCACTGATAAAACCAAGCAGCACCAGGTGCAGATACGCAATTACAAAATTGCGGTAGTGGTACGCCATTAAAGCAACGGAAGGCAAGGCGCTAAAAAGCTGAAGAATGATCTTGGCTGCAAAAGCAATAAAAGAAAACAACAGCAGGTGGCAGATCCAGTTTCTACTCCACGATACTGACTTTATATCCTTCACCAAATACACGAAGCCAACTACCTGCAAAAAAGCACCGGCGCCGCCAACCACATTAAATAAAATAGAAGGCTGGTTCCATAAAACAGAAAGCGCATAGGTAGGAACACAGGCAAGATTAAAAAAAGTAAAAACTTTATGACTGTACTGCACACTTCCTTTTTGTTGGAGCAGGCGGTAAAGAAAAGCGAGGATAAAAAAGGTAAAGAAACCGTTGTACTGAAAATGCAGGTAAAAATAAATGGCGTCAAAATAAAGAGGCGTGCCTTGCTTACCCATTGCAATTAAGGGTCCTGTAGCAAAAGGTCCTACGGCCGAAATGGCAAAATAGATCAGTCCCCATTTTATAAAGCGATGAGCCGTCTTTACTTCCATTCCCCTCATGGCCTTCCATAGTACAAAGGCCATATAGTACCCCGCGGCAATAGAAGCAGTAGAGAAAAAAATACTAACGGCTTTATAGCCCTGCACCGGGAAACTAAGCAGCATCCCGTAAGCTGAAGCCAGCATTAAGAAAGCAATATTTCGCCAGTGACGATACCTTACTTTTTCTGCTATTTGGGGAAACGACCGTAAAAAGAGTGCCAGCAATACCAGCATGATCCATCCGCCAAAGGCAAAATGCGAATGGCCGTGTAAGATATTTTTATACTCCAGTGGAAATGAAGAAAGGAAAGGGAAACTGCGCATGAGCAGGCCGATCAGTGCCACCAGCAGTAAATTAAAAAAAGAGAAGCTGGTCAGGGTATTGTATAAAGATTGTAATCCCCCATACGTTTTCTCTTTTTTGACCATCAAAGTCTTACTATCAAAAAACATGGAAACAAAATTGCTAAAAACTTTACGAGCATAGGTTTTAACGTGTCAGGCAGCAGTATGATTGTCGTCATTTTTTCAGAATTGTAACCTTCTGACTAAAATCATATCTATATATGAGGGAAACTAACTGAACCTTGCCTTTAATAAGAGATATTTGCATCTGAAATGAAATTAATAGCAGCTTTCATATTGATCGTTCTGGTGATGGTGCAAACCTTTACCTCGTGGCTGCTCATTGCGGAATACACCATTAACAAAGATTACATCGCTCAGAACCTCTGCATCAACAAGGCCAAACCCAAACTGCAATGCAAGGGCAAATGCCAGCTAATGAAAAAGCTGGTGGAAGAAGAAAGCCAAAACTCTTCATCCGACACAAAAACGAATGTCAAAATAAAAATGAGTGAAGTTCTGTTCCTGAGCAATTTTCAAATTCCTTCGGTGGGCAACCTGCTCAAAGAAAATCCAGGATTTCATTCAGCTTATATACTAAAACATTCCTCAGGCGCCATTCCATCCATCTTTCACCCGCCGGCTGTAAGCTAAGCCTCTCTTTTTTAAGCAACCATCAGTGTATTGACGCTCAACCGCAACACTATGGCACCAATTCCATTTACTTACGATTAAACATTCTATAATGTCAACTGTTTACAGGCTGGCTGTTATTCTATTGCTTTTTTTTAGCTATACCAGCCAGGCACAAACCACTACCAAGGGAAAAATTATTGACGCCGTAACCAAAGAACCCGTACCAGGAGCGTCCATCCGTTGCGCCGATGCTGCTTGCAACTGCGGTTGCTCTACCGACGCTGCCGGAGAATTTGAGATTCATTGCAAAGGATGCCACAAGCATATTGTTTCATCTATTGGTTACCAGCCCACCGAAATCACTTCGGTTGATCAGATCATTTATATCACACCCGCCACTTCCATTTTAAACGAAGTAGTGATCTCCGCCAATCGCGGCGAAGCCGTAAAACGCTCCCAGGCGCCCATTGCCATTTCCCTGCTCTCTACCAAAACATTGCAAGATGCCAAACCAGTAAGCGCCGACCAGGTTTTAAACAAAGTAAGCGGCGTCAATATGGTCAACCTGGGCAACGAGCAGCACCAAATGAGCATTCGCCAACCCATGACCACCAAAAGTTTGTTCTTATACCTGGAAGACGGTATCCCGGTCCGCACCACAGGTTTATTCAATCACAACGCCCTGCTGGAAATGAACATGGCCGCCACCAAAACCATTGAAGTGATCAAAGGACCTTCGTCATCCTTGTATGGAAGCGAAGCCATCGGCGGCGTGGTCAATTTTATAACGATTGCCCCTACTTCCGTTCCGGTACTTAAATTATCGGTACAGGGCAACAACATTGGTTATAAAAGAAGTGAGCTGCAAAGCAGTTTTTCCAGCGGCAAATGGGGCTTTGCCCTGAGTGGTTATTATGCCGACAAGCGCAACAGCTTTATCGAGTATTCCGATTTCCACAAAGCAACCGCCACGGCAAGAATCGATTATCGCTTTAGCAACAAAACGGTTTTATCCAACAGCGCCACCTGGCTGGATTATTACAGTGATATGCCCAGTGGCGTGGACAGCATCATGTTTGCCACCCGAAAATTCACCAGTCCCCAAACCTTTACCTACCGCAAAGTGCAGGCCTCACGCTATCGTTCTACGTTAACGCATGCCTGGAATGAAAAAAGTAAAACGATTGCTACCCTTCTTTACCGTGAAAATGCTATTGGCCAGAATCCGGCCTATCGCATCAAAGACGATTACAAAAAAATAAACGGCGTGTACCGGGGTCAAAAAGACCTGGCGCATGGCGAGATAAATGAAAGCAGTTTCCATAGCTATGGATTTATTGGGCAGCACAAACAAAACTTTTCATGGATGAATGCAGTACTGCTTGGTGGTGTTAGTGTGGATCTTAGTCCTTCCACATACACGGCCCAATACATCCGCATAAAAAAAGATACGGTGACAAGAAAATATGTGAGCTATCAACCCACCGACAGTGTGCTCACCCATTATGCAACCGGCATCAACAACTATGCAGGCTTTGCCAATTTTGAACTCAGTCCTTTGAAAAAACTAAGACTGGTAACTTCACTGCGCTACGATCTGTTTCACTATAATTTCAACAACTCTTTACAGCCTTCATCCTTTAGCGGTTCGCCCGATACGGTCAATCAGTTCCGCCCCCTGAGCCCTAAAATTGGGCTAACCTATGCCGTGTCTGCCAGAACAGGGCTGTATGCCAATTACAGCCAGGGTTTTGTGCCGCCGCAGGTTACCGAAATGTACACCGGTGTAAAAGTGCCGGTGCTCAGTCCTTCGGTATTTTATAATTATGAAGTGGGCGGCTGGGCCGAGATCGTTAAAAATAAATTGAGCGCCGATGTTAGTGCTTACAAACTTGACGGAACAAACGAGATCATTTCAGTACGGTTGGACGACGGTTCTTCCGAAAATAAAAATGCCGGCAAAACCTCGCACCAAGGGCTTGAGTTTGGTGTGAATGCCGCTCCTGTAAAAGACATAACCGTGCGGTTAAGTGGCGCCTACAGTGAGCACCGCTTTACAGAATTTGTAGAAAAAGGCAACAACTACAACGGCAATGAAATGAACAATGCCCCCCGCTGGATGCACAATGCGGAAATATGGTACAAGCCTTCTTTTGCCAAAGGGCTGCGCCTGGGTGTGGAATGGCAAAAGATCGGCAGCTACTACATGGATCCGCAAAACACGGCAAAATATAACGGCTACAATGTATTGCACCTGCGTGCCGGTTACCAGTACAAAGGTTTTGAAGTGTGGATGAATGTTATGAACGCCACCGATAACTATTATTCCTACATCACTACCAAAAGTAATTTTGGCTACAGCTATCAGTTGGCGGAGCCAAGAAATTTCAATGTAGGCCTGGCTTATGATTTTTCCAACCTTTTCAAAAAGAATTAATTCATGAAACACGTGACCATAGCCCTTGCCTCTGTGCTGTTTTTGCTGGCTGCCTGCAACAATAATAAAGCTTCACAAATACAGGCGAATGAGGCCATGCAACTGGATTCGCTGCCGGGCCAGTGTCCCTATCTTACCAAAGACACCAAAGGAAATATGGTGTTAAGCTGGGTGCGGATGGTGAATGATTCGTCTTCTGTTTTTTGTTATGCCGTATCGAAAGACGAAGGCAAGTCGTTTGAAGCGCCCATTGAAATTCCATCCAGCCACAACATCCAGCCTCATTCGGAAAACCTTCCCAAGATCATCTTCAAACCTTCGGGAGAAATCATCGCCCTCTGGGGGGCGGCCAATCCCAATCCAAAAAATAAGTATTCCGGACTGGTCTTTTATGCCCAATCGTTTGACGAAGGAAAAACCTGGAACGCACCTAGGCCTTTGGTCAGCGATACCGCCAGCTTCGATCAACGCTATTACGATGTAGCCCTGCTGCCCAATGGCGAAGCGGGCATCGTTTGGCTGGACAACCGCAAAACAACCATCAAAGAAGGCTCGGGACTTTATTTTGCCAGCACTGAGGGCAAAAATGGTTTTCAAGGCGACAGGTTGATCAGTCAGCCTTGTTGCCAGTGCTGCCGCACCGATTTGTTTGTGGATACCAAAGGAAGCCTTCATGTTTTGTACCGGGGTATTATCCAGGATAGCATCCGGGATATGGTGCATGTCCGGTCAACCGATGGCGGTCAAAGCTTTTCTTCACCACAACGCATCAGCAATGACAATTGGGTTATTAAAGGCTGCCCACATACAGGACCTTCGATGACAGAGAACAAGGAGGGTTTACACTTTGCCTGGTTCACCGGCGGCAAAAATGCCGGCTGTTTTTATACCCGGTCCACCGATGAAGGAAAGAGTTTTGCGGGTGCCGATAGCGTCAGCCCCCTGGGCTCCCATCCCCAAATGGCGGCATTGCCCGGCGGGGAGCTCATTGTAG
>JAEVYV010000053.1 GCA_023392575.1 Bacteroidota bacterium
CGATTTGCGAGCCGTAGCCAAGTCGTTTTAGAGAAGCATCTTTTTTAAAATATATAATCAGTTGTCCTGACGCCGGACGCAGAGAATCGGTGGAAATTGCTTCAAAACGGGCCAGGGCCTTGTAGGAGTTGGGTTTTTCAACCAGTGGTTCTTTCAGCGTTACCGCAACATAACTGCCGCTGCGATAGGCGTGTCCCACCCAGTTTTTGTGGTGCCGGATGTCTTGGGTCCACACCAGGATCGCTCCTGCAAAAACCACGCAGGCCATCAGGGCCGCACCGCCGGAGGTGCTAAATGCAAATTTTTGGGTTAAGGGAAGAAAGGAATACAAAAGAACCGCGCCAAAACAAATGCCCAGGCAGGCGGTTAAAACACCCAGAGAAAACTGCAGGTGCCATTGCAGCCCGATGCCGGCCATCTGGGCAAAAAGCAACCGCACGAACGGCGCCCGGTTCCATAAATAAGCCGCCGGAAGCATACCAAAAGTTAGCAAGGCTAACTTTTTCCGGCAACCGTTTTTTCACCCATTATAAAACGCAAATAAAGCAGGCAGACCACAGCTGCCGCTGCCGTGACAAAAAAAGTGGTGCTGCTGCCAAACGAACTCCATAGGGCACCCGCAATAATGCTGGCCAGCAGGGTGCAAATGCTTTCGCAGGAGGTGTAAAAGCCAATGGCGGTAGCCGTGTTGGAGGTGTGGGCTAGGTTGGTGATCCAGGCCTTGGCAATGCCCTCGGTGGCCGCCGCATAAACGCCGTACAACACAAAGGCGGCAAAAACTACATAGGCGGACTGGGTGATGCCAAAAAGAAAATACACCCCGGCAAACAACAACACCCCCGAAAAGAAAACCGTTTTGAGCCCGATTTTATCGGCCAGGACGCCCAGCGGGTACGAGGCCAGGGCAAAGACCACATTGTATAAAATATAGGCCCCGATGGTGAGTTGGTCGCTGCCTGTTATCTCCTTTGTTTTGAGCAGTAAAAACACATCGGAGCTGTTGACCAAAGCCAGGAAAAGCAACCCGGTTACCAGCTTTTTATACTCGGGCGATGCAATCTTCCAGTAATTAAAAAAAGAAAAAAACGTTCCCCGGCCCAGGGTGGATGCGGGTTGTCTTTTTTCTTTCAGCAGAAAAATCAGGGCTACGGAGATCAGCCCGGGAATAAAGGCCACCAAAAAGATCAGGGTGTACCGGTTGGGAAAAAACGTGAGGAACAGCAAGGCCAGCGCCGGACCAATGGCCGCCCCCAGCGTATCCATGCTGCGGTGAAACCCAAAAACCCGGGCCTTGGTTTGCGGGGTGGCGTTTTGCGACAACAACGCATCGCGGGCAGCGGTTCTCAGGCCCTTGCCCAAACGATCGGTGGTGCGGGCAAAAAAGATCCAAAGCGGGTAGGCAAACCAAGCCATCATCGGTTTGGAGACGGCGCTTAACAGATATCCGGTTTTTATGAAAGGAAGCCGCAGCCCTTTTTCATCGCTTGATTTTCCAAAATAGCCCTTGCTCAGGCCCGCCGTGAAGCCGGCCACACCTTCCAGTATCCCGATCAAAAAAACCGAAAACCCAATTTCCTTTAAATAAACCGGCACCACCGGATACAGCATTTCACTGGCCACATCGGCAAAAAGGCTGACCAGGGAAAGAATCCAAACCGTTCGGTTGATGATTTTCACAACCGTAAAAGTAGCGCACAAGTTTGCAAGTTCGCGGGTTCTCGGGTTCAGGAAACATTCAAGTTGGAAACGGGTAAACCCGTGAACTGGTAAACTTTCCCTAAACCGTTGATTTTCTTAAAAAAATGTCTGCTGACAAGGCTTTTTACTTTGACATTTCAATTTATTTCTCACAACTTTGCACACAACCTTCAAAAACCTTAAATCCAATACAGAAGCATGGGACTTTTTAATTGGTTCACGCAGGAAATAGCGATAGACTTGGGAACCGCCAACACCCTAATCATTCACAACGACGAAGTAGTGGTGAACGAACCCTCTATTGTGGCGTTGAACCGTAATAACCCGAAAGAAGTTTTGGCCGTTGGAAAACGGGCCTTAATGATGCATGAAAAAACCCACGAAAGCATTAAAACCATTCGTCCGCTGAAAGACGGGGTGATCGCCGACTTCAATGCTGCAGAACTCATGCTTCGTGAAATGATCAAACTGGTTTACCCCAAAAAACCTTTATTCCCCCCCAGCTGGCGCATGATGATCTGCATTCCGTCCTCCATTACCGAGGTGGAAAAGCGGGCCGTAAGAGACAGCGCCGAACAAGCCGGGGCCAAAGAAGTATACCTCATTCACGAGCCCATGGCCGCGGCTCTGGGGATTGGCATTGATGTGGAGGAACCCGTGGGCAACATGATTATTGACATCGGGGGCGGTACTACCGGCATTACGGTGATTGCCCTGGCCGGGATAGTCTGCGATCAGTCGATCCGTATTGCCGGTGACGAATTTACCGCCGACATCATGGAGGCCCTGCGTCGTTATCATAGCTTGTTGATTGGTGAACGCACGGCCGAACAAATCAAAATACAGATTGGGGCGGCGATGAAGGACTTGGATAACCCACCCGATGACATACCCGTAAACGGCCGCGACCTGGTAACGGGCATCCCCAAGCAAATCATGGTCAGCTACCAGGAAATAGCGGAAGCTTTGGATAAAAGCATTTTCAAAATTGAAGAAGCGGTACTGAAAGCCCTGGAGCAAACCCCACCCGAACTGGCGGCTGATATTTACCGCCGCGGCTTGTATATTACCGGGGGCGGCGCCCTGCTGAAAGGGCTGGACAAGCGTTTGAGCCAAAAAATCAAACTGCCGGTACACGTAGCCGACGATCCGCTGAAAAGCGTGGTACGCGGCACCGGCCTGGCGCTGAAAAACTACGACCGTTATCCTTTTGTAATGCGATAGGGTGAAAGGTATAAGGCATATGGCATAGAAGGCCACCTTAAACCCTAAACCTTAAGCCCTAACCCTGTATGCGTAATATTTTCCTTTTCATTCGGCGGTATTTTACCTTTTTTGCCTTTTTGGCACTGCAGTTTGTTGCGCTATGGATGCTTTTTAACTACAACCGCTTTCACCATACCGTGGGCTTGGGAATCGCCAACCAGTTTACCGGCACCATCAACAAACAGGTAGACCGGCTGGATGATTATTTTCACCAGGGCGAAGAAAACAAGCGGGTGCACCGCATGAACGACTCGCTCATCAACCTGTTGAGCAGTAATTTTTATTACCCCGATACGGCCAAAAAAGCAGTCGCCGACACCGTGATGCTGGATTCGACCAAGGGGGTGCGGCGCTATTACTGGCTGGACGCCAAGGTGGTTTACAACACCATAAACTTCGACAAGAATTACCTGCAGTTGAACCGCGGCGCCAAATACGGAATAAAGGATAACATGGCGGTGCTCAACTCCGATGGGGGCGTGGTGGGGGTGGTGGTAAACGTCAGTCCCAATTTTAGCCAGGTCATGAGCTTGCTGCACGTCCAAAGCTCGGTAAGTGCGGCCTTGAAACGAACCGGGGAATCGGGCCGGGTGAAATGGGACGGCAAAGACCCCAAAACCATCCTGCTGGAAGGCATCCCCCGCAGCGTGGAAGTAAAGGTTGGGGACACGGTGGTGACCAGTAAATATTCGTACAATTTTCCGCCGGATAAGATTATTGGTACGGTTTCAGCCATCAGCAGCGATCCGGCAACGGGCTTTTATTTGCTGAACCTGAAACCCGTGGTGAACTTCAGCAATATTCAGCAGGTGTTTGTGGTGGAAAACCTGCAACGCGAAGAACAGGTGCAGTTGGAAAGAGACACGGAAAAAAAGATTGAGCAGCAAAAAAAATAAATGAGTGAGCGATCTGGTTAAAAATATCTTTCGGGCATTTGTATTTGTACTGGTACAGGTGTATGTATTGAATAAGATTCCGCACCTGCACCGGTATGTGGTGCCCTATCTGTATTTTATTTTTATTCTGTGGTTGCCCTTTACCACCAGCCGTCTGGGGTTGTTGCTGGCCGGGTTTGCCGGCGGGCTGCTGCTCGATTATTTTGCCAACACGCCGGGGCTGCATGCGGCGGCCTGTGTGCTGATCGCCTACGTCCGGCCATTTATTATTAACGTACTGATCCCCAAAGACACGGCGGATTTCAACTACCGCGAGCCCTCGCCCAAGGCTATGGGCTGGGCCCCCTACGGCGTTTATGTTCTTGTGCTGACGCTTGTGCACAATTTCTACCTGCTTTTGCTGGAGTTTCTTCACTTTGGCACCCTGGTGGATTTTCTGCTCAAAGTCTTGTCCACAACGGCCATCAGCCTGTTGCTGATTTTTACCACGGAGCTTTTGTTCCCCAGAAAGGTCAAGTTCAGAACCAACACCGCATAACGTTAGGGCGATCGGGTGCACCGGTTTGAAAACGGGGAACAGAAAGATGTTTTTCCAAAAAAGTGCTGGCAAATGTTTGGAATCCTTCACGTTTGTTGGCGCCGCAAGGCTTTAATAAAAAAATAAGAAAACTTCCCTCTGCGTTCTTTTGCATATCAACAAACCTTTGCCAAATTTGTAGTGCGTTACTTTGCAGTGGTGCTACTATTTTTTGACTTCGGATTAATCAATGCCTGTGTTTAACCAATCAAGGAGTTATATCATACGACTGATCTTTATCGTTGCTTTCCTGCTCATGGTGGGTCAGTTGTTCAATTTGCAGATCGTGTCCAGCAAATACCAAAAGCTGGCTCAGGAGAATGCTGTTTTCAAAAAAGTTGTTTACCCGCCACGCGGGATTGTGTACGACCGGAAGAAGCGGGCCATTGTGAACAATGTGCAGATGTTTGACCTGATGGTAACGCCTTCGGAAGTTAAAAACCTGGATACCGCTTATCTGTGCCAGTTGCTGGAAATAGATACGGCCGAATTCAAGGCCCGCATACTCGATGCCATTGTGCGCAACGGCCGCTACCGCCCCTCTTCATTTGAAGGCCTGCTGTCGGCCGAAAAATATGCCCGCATGCAGGAAAATATGTGGCGCTTTGAGGACAAAGGCTTTTTTCTGCAAGATAGGCCGGTCCGGACCTTCCCCTTTAATGTGGGTGCCCATTTTATGGGTTATATCGGTGAGGTGGATTCCGGCATCATTGCCCGGTCCGAAGGTTTTTACCAGCCCGGTGATTATGTGGGCAGATCGGGCCTGGAAGCTTATTATGAAAAAGTACTGATGGGGCAGCGGGGTATTCAGTACCTCATCAAAGATCACCGAAACCGGCTGGTGGGTTCGTACGAAAGAGGAGAGCTGGACGAAAAACCCATTTCGGGCCGGGGACTAGAGACCTATATAGACATAGAGCTGCAGCAATTAGCCGAAAAGCTGCTGCGCAACAAAGTGGGCGCCGTGGTGGCGATTGAGCCCAAAACCGGCGGTATTCTAGCCATGGCTTCGGGCCCAAGCTTTAACCCCAACGAATTAACCGGCGCCACCTTTAAAAAAACCTATAGTCGGCTGGTGCTGGATGTATCGGGTCCCCTGCTCAACCGAGCCATTAAAGGACAATACCCACCCGGCTCTGTATTTAAACCCATTGGCGGCCTGGTGGCTCTCGACCAGGGCGTGATCACGCCTTCCTTTGGCTATCCCTGCCTGGGCCGGTATTATGGCTGCGGTCACGGCAAACCAGCCTGCACCCACAAAAACCCCGGCCATGCAGCCAACCTGAGACTGGCCATTGCCAATTCCTGTAATGCCTACTTTGCTCATGTCTATCGCCTGACGGTAGACAACCCCCGTATGGGCGGCGTAAAAAAAGGCTATGCGAGGTGGGAAGACTATATGAATGATTTTGGCCTGGGCAAACAACTGGGCATTGACCTGCCCAGCGAAGACCGGGGCAATATTCCCGACACCGCTGCGTACAACAAAGAGTACCGCAGCGCCTGGAACTCCTGCACCAACCTTACCCTTGGTATTGGTCAGGATAAAATGCTGGCCACCCCCCTGCAACTGGCCAACGCCATGTGCATCATTGCCAACAAGGGCTATTATTATACACCGCATTTTGTGCGGAAGATCGAGGACGAAACCCCCGAAGACCTCATCATGGCGCCCTTCCGCATCAAACACGAAGTGCTGACCCATATTTCAGACACCGCCTTTAATGCGGTGATCCGGGGGATGAACGATGTGGTGGTAAGCGGGACGGCCCGCTCGGCCGCCCTGCCCGGCATTAATGTGTGCGCCAAAACCGGTACCGCCGAAAACTTTCGCATTCTGGATGGCCGGAAAATCAAATTGAAAGACAACGCGGTCTTTGTTTCGTTTGCCCCAATGGAAAACCCCAAAATCGCCATTGCCGTGGTGGTGGAAAACGGGGGATATGGCGGGGTGGCGGCCGGGCCTATTTCTTCGTTGCTGATGGAAAAATACTTGAACGATACACTGCGTACCGAGCGCCTGCAGGAAGTGGAAAGGATCAGCAACACCAATTTTATGCCTTCGTACCTGCCCCGGCTGCAGTATATAGAAGATTCGTCGCGGGCCTTCCGCTGGTTCAAGATCACCAAAGACAGTAGTTACATAAAAAAGTATTTGCGCAAGGGCAGTACAACTCCTGCCCCAAAAGATACATCAGCGCCCAAGACAAAAATCGTTTACCGCAAACCCGATTTGATGGAACCGGAAAAACCCCATTTGTTTAAAAAGAAAAACGACACCACATAAATG
>JAEVYV010000137.1 GCA_023392575.1 Bacteroidota bacterium
ACATTGGGCTGGCGGTTTGTAAATCCAAGATTAAAGGAAGCCTATCACCCCTACAGCATGGGCGAGACCGGCGAAAATGTGGCCCGGCAATGGCACATCAACCGGCAAGCGCAGGACGAATGGGCCCTGGCCTCGCAGGAAAAATATTTTGCGGCGCTGGAGGCCGGCAAATGGAAGGATGAGGTAGTGCCCGTAGAAGTTAACGAAGAACGGGGCGCCATTAAATTTGTGGATACCGATGAACACCCCCGGAAAACGTCTTTGGAAAAACTGGCTTCTTTAAAACCGGCTTTTGTAAAAGACGGAACGGTAACGGCAGGCAATGCGGCCGGAATAAATGATGGGGCAGCGGCGATGCTTTTGGCCAGCCGCGAGGCAGTAAAAAAATACGATTTAAAGCCTTTGGCCAAGGTGGTTTCCATGGCCGTGGCCGGAGTGGATCCGGCTATTATGGGAATAGGCCCTGTGCCGGCCACCCAAAAAGCGTTAAAGAGGGCCAGTCTCTCTATTGCCAACATGGATTTGATTGAACTAAACGAAGCTTTTGCCTCCCAGGTGCTGGCGTGCCTGCACGATCTGGGAATAGACGGGCACCGGGTAAATGTAAATGGTGGGGCCATCGCATTGGGGCACCCCCTGGGTTGCAGCGGTGTTCGCATCTCCACCACATTGGTGCACGAAATGCGGCGAAGGGGCAGCAAATACGGGCTGGCGACCATGTGCGTGGGCGTAGGGCAGGGAGCGGCGGTGATTTATGAGCATTGTCCGTAGAGGGGTCGTCTTATGATACTTGAAAATTGTCTGCTATGAAAAGCAGCTTCGTTATTGTTTTTTCCATGGCCATCAGTTCCTGCCTGTTGTCCAAATACAGGCGCACCGATTTCACCTATAACGAGGGGGCTCAATCCTACACCATTCCCATAGTGGTGCCCAAAGGATTTTCCAAGGAAAAAACAGAAGTGGACAGTTCGGGCAATACCATTCTTAGCTATACGTACGGCAATCATGCGCTTTTTTATGTGGCGCATGTGGTAGACACCAGCCTGCAAATACAATCCCTGGTACGGGCAGACAACCTTCCGCAAGTGTATAGGCCAACCGGCGCTGTTGTTTACAAGGGGGTGGATTCCGGTCACTTGTTTTGGCGGGAGATCCGGCAAAACAATCTTTGGGTGGGCTACCGCTTTGTGCCGAAAGATTGGGAAAACCGGTTTGATTCCGCCACGAACTATGCCCTGATTCAGTCCTTCCGAAAGAATTAGTAAAGCTTGTACAACAAGCGCTTCACCAGTTTGTGGTTGGTTAAAATGGCAATGACAATCAAACCGGCTGCGGTCAGCACAATGGACCAGTGCACAAAAGAAGAAAGCTCCGGCCGGTTGTACATGGCAAAGCGATGAAAAGCCCATTGAATGATTTGCACAGCAGCCAGGGCTGACACCACAATAAAAATATACACGGGTATAAACTGCCTGGACACATTATTACTGAGCCAGCGGGGTGAATAACCCAGCATCAGCAACAATTGCAGACTGTCTTTGCTTCTGGCAATCACCAGTTGCAGATAAAACGAGAACAACATGAGCGCCAGCACCACCACCAGCAGGCCAAAAATGCCCAGCCCGCTGAAAATCCCCTGCAGGGTTTGTTTGGTTCTTCCAAATCTGGTTTTGTCTTTGTTGATGTTGTAATTTTTTTGGTCCACAAAACGTAAAAGCTCGGGGTTGCCGGCATCTTTGGTTTTGATGAACAACCGGGACGCTCCGGGTTGTTTTACCTCGCCGAAAGTTTGGTTGGCCCAGTCCAGAAAAGTTTTGGGAACCAATACCGAATTAATGCGGTCGCTGAAGGCCACGATATTGCCCTGAAAAACCTCTTCGCGGCCATTTCCATAGCAATTGATCATAACCGGTATGCCCATGGCGGTTGCCTGGGAAATTTGGGGCAACCCCTGACCGGGGGCAAACACATTATAGGCTTCCAAAAAATCCGAAGAAATGATGATCGGAATATGGAGCTGGCCTTCCTGCCAGTGAAACGAAGGGGGAACCGTGTCGATGTATTCGTTTTCCAGGGTTTCTAAAAAAAGATCGGTCCGAAAAATGCCGCCGGCGTTCAATTGCACATGAAACTCATTGGCCTCCAGCGGCGCGACGCCTTCCAAAAATGGCTGTGCCTGTAGTTCTTCTATTTCGGCAGCATTAAAAACGTTCTTGCCGGGTTGCCCCATGGTTTCGTTGGTGATTTTTTTGGTGACCGAAATAAAATCAAAACCGTTTTTGTGAACGCTGTTTTTGCTAAGCAATTGCTGTATGTTCAGGAACATTTGAATAGAGCACAATAGCAACAAAACACCTATGCCCAGGCCAATATAGGAAAACCACCTGGAGGCGGTATTGGTGCCGGTTTGCAACAGGGGTTTTATGGGTTTAAAAGAAGGGGTCACAACAAAAAATTATAAATGAAAAAGCCGGGTGAAGGGAAAATAATCAATGCGTTCCAGGTCGGCAAATACAATGGCGGCCTTGCGGTTTTGGGCTTCTTCCAGCATTAACTGCATGGCGTTTTGGGCGTTTTTATCATCCAGATGGCTAAACGGTTCATCCAGCAGCAAAAAGTCAAACGGCTGCATTAGGGCCCGTATAATGGCAACCCGCTGTTGTTCGCCGTACGAACAGATTTTACACAACGACTGAAGTTTGGAACTTATGCCCAGCCGTTCGCACATGTCGCTGATTTTTTCAACCGGGTGGTAGGGCTGCAATTGTCTTTTGATGGCGATGTTTTCAAAAACGGTTCGTTCCGGAAAAAGGCGCAGGTCCTGAAAAACAATGCTGATGTGTTGTTTTCGTTGCCGTGCCCGTTCTTCCGGCCCAAGGGTTTGAATATCCACTTGGTTGTACGACACCGTGCCGGTGTACTCCTTTCTCAAGCCATACAAAAAATGCATGAGCGACGTTTTGCCGCTGCCCGAAGGCGCTACGATCTTGATCAGCTCACCTTGTTGGAGGTGAAGCTCCTGGCCCCAGATCTCCGACGTATTCTTTCTGCTTTGCTCAAAATAGGTGGGCAGTACGTTTGTTAACGCTAAATGCATTTTCCGAAAAAGTTAAAGCCGCAGCCATTCACAAGGGCTGCGGCTTTTTGGTTATTAAGATTACTGCGCAGCCTGGGTGTCTTTTGCTGGAGGCAGACTTGTTACGTCCCCGTCTCCGGCGTCCGCGTTCCGGGCTTTTTTCAATGCCGCCAGTTGTTCAATGTATTGGTTGATTTGTTTGAGGCTGTTGGTTTTTTTGTCGATCAAATTGATCACCATCTCGCCCATCATCGCACCGTCCTTCAGCTCTCCGCCGGTCATCACCACATCCTGCCAAAGCTTCATGGACGCCTCAAGCGCGGACAAAGAAGACGCTTCGGTAACGGCGGGCTGCGAAGATTTCATGATCTTTTGAACGTCTAGATACAAACCAAAAGGATGGCCGCTGATCTTGTCGGCAAAAGCAGCTTTGTTGTTGCCGCCAGCCAAAAACCGATCGACGGTTTCGGCAGAATTGCTCAGGGCAAACCAGTCGTTGTTCACCTTAAAGCTGATTTGGGAAAGGGCCTGCTTTCCGGCTTCGTTGTTCATTTCGTTTTGTGCAATGCCCAGCAATTTGTCGAAAGAAGCCTTGTTGTTTACCGACAAAGCAAACAGCATTTTTACATCGGGTTTGGTGGAAGTATAGGTGTAACTGGTGCCCGGAAAGGTTTGCGTTTGTTGCTCGAGGGAAAAGTCGGTGGCGGCAATCAGCATCTCGCCTTTGTAGGCTGCTATCAATTCATCAAAGGTGTAATTGTATTTTCCCAAAAAGGCATTGAGCATTCCGTCAAAGCCGGCTGTTTGGATAAACGCCTTCCAGCCTTCTGCCGGATAGTTCATGGCAAAAACCCCCATCACGTTTTGAGAGGGGATGCGGTTGAGGACATCTGCTGTAATGGTCTGGGGTTTGTATTTTTTAATGAGGTCGGTCAGCTCCTTACCATAATACTGTTTGGATTTCATGGTAATTTTTCCCTCGTCAAAATTGAGGGTGGACGCCGATACGTTGCCTTCAATAAAAGAATTCAGTTTCATCATGGACATGACGCCGCCCACCATGCCGCCGTATAATTTTTCCGAATTCATCCACAGGTGCACGTCGCCGTTTTCTTTTAAAAGCGAAGCAAACCGCTCGTCCTCGCCCAGGCTGTTCTTTTTTTCCAGGGCCAATACCTCGGTTGCAAATTTCTTGAGGCTGTCAGCAGGAAAGCGGCCGTCGGTCGTGTCGGTATACGTGTAGGCGCCGGATGTGCCCAGGGTGGGCATATCCACGATGAAGGCAAACCGGGTGTTGTTCCAGGAGACAACGTTTTTGTCGGCCGTATGCAAAAAATGCCAGTCGCCTTCTTTTTGGGGCACAGCATTTTTGTTGGTGTTTTTCAAAAACGCTTCAAACGCCGCCGCATCCTTTACGCTTCCTTCAAATACGCCATAGCCGCCCTTGCCGTGCTTCTTCATAAAAAAGGCCAGGGGCAATTTTGTATCGATGCCGGACGCTTCCGGATTCGTCAACACTTTTTGGGCCAGGGAGTCTTTGGCCTCTTGGTACATTTCCTTAAACCAGTTGGTGCTTTTGATTTCTTCCCAACTGAGCTTGGAAGAAAGAGAAGGACTGTTGATGTGCAAAACCACAGAGGCATCTTTGGGAATGAGGACGCCTGTTTTGCTTTCGTTTTTACAGGACACGACAAAAAGCATAGCCGCAGCTACCGCAGTCAGTAATGGTGTACGTTTCATATTGGAAAAAGAATTAAATGAGCGTCAAATAAACAAAAAATCCGATAGCTTTTCAAACGTTACCGGTTTTTGTTCGCCGCTGCGCAAATCTTTTAGGGTGCAGGTGCTTTCGCTGAGTTCTTTGGAGCCGATGATGATGATAAACGGAATGTTTTTCTTTTCGGCGTATTTGAACTGCTTGTCAAATTTGGCTGGTTCGTGATAAAGCTCGGAGGCAATTCCTTTTTGTCTTAATTGTTGAAGCAGTTGGTAGGCTTTTTTGCTTTCTTCTTCGCCCAGATTAAAAAACAACACTTTAGTGCCCTGCTCCACAGCGGGTGGAAACAACTGCAACTCCTCCATTACATCGTAAATCCGGTCCACGCCAAAGGAAATGCCCACGCCGGGAATATTGGGAACGCCAAACAAACCGGTCAGGTCGTCGTAACGGCCGCCGCCGCCAATAGAGCCGATCTTCACTTCGGCCGGCGCCTTGGCTTCGAAGATGATGCCGGTATAATAATTCAGCCCGCGGGCCAGCGTGAAGTCGATGGTCAGGTTTATAGTTTGTGGTTTGTAGTTTGTAGTAGAGTGCATTACAAACTCAATTTCCGCAATGCCTTTTTTGCCCGTTTCTGAAGCTCCCAATAAATTCTTAATGGCAGCCAGTTTTTCTTCATTGCTGCCATCAATATTCAAATAGTTTTCGATGATGGTAATTTGACTTTCCTGCAAGCCTCTTTGAGCTAGTTCTTCTTTTACTTTTTCCAGTCCAATTTTATCCAGTTTGTCGATGGCGATGGTAATGTCCATCATCTGATCGGCGCCCCCGCAAACTTCTGCCAGGGCCGATAAGATTTTGCGGGAATTGATTCTTAGTTCATAATTTTTTATGCCCAGCTGGTGAAAAACATCGTTGTAGATGTTGGCAAATTCTACTTCGTTAATCAACGAGTGGCTGCCCACAATATCGGCATCGCACTGGTAAAACTCACGATAGCGGCCTTTCTGCGGCCGGTCGGCCCGCCACACCGGTTGTATCTGATAGCGTTTGAACGGAAAAGTTAGCTGGCCATGGTTCATGGCCACATACCGGGCAAAGGGGATGGTCAAATCATATTTTAAAGCCCTTTCCGTAATTCCTTTGGAGCTTTTTCCGCTCAGGATTTTTTCAAACTCCTCCCGGGCCTGTTGTTGCTTGGCGGGATTGTCCAAACCGTTGTTGAGGATTTTAAAAATCAGTTTGTCGCCTTCTTCTCCATATTTCCCCATCAGGGTATCCAGGTTTTCCATGGCCGGCGTTTCCAGGGGCTGAAAGCCATAGAGTTCAAAAACGCGGCGAATGGTGTTGAAAATAAAACTCCGTTTGCGTACCACATCCGGTCCAAAATCACGGGTGCCTTGTGGGATAGAAGGTTTCATAAAATGTAAAAGTCAAAATTCAAAAATGAAAAGGCAAAAGTAAAGTCAAATCAAGAGGAAGCTTTTTGAATTTTTTCTTTTGCCTTTTGAATGATGGCGTCGCAGGCATCTTCAATCAGGCGGTACACTTCGTGATATCCCGGCTCGGGGCCGTACCAGGGATCGGGCACGGAAGCATTCTTGCCCGGGTATAATTCATTCAGCAACAGGTCGGCCTTTGACGCATCGTATTTCTCTTTGGCAATGTGCTTCATGTCGTCCAGCACATCTTCGGCCATGGCGTAAATTTTATCGTAGTGGTCAAAGTCTTCTTTTACAAACCGCCGGGCCCTTTGGTTGCAAATGTCAATGCCGTTGAGTTTGGCCACTTTTTGCGAAAGGTGGTGGGGCGGCTCGCCAATATGATAGCTGTTGGTTCCGGCACTGTCAACCACCCAATCCAGTCCGGCTTCTTTTGCCTTGTCTTGCAAAATACCCTCTGCCAGGGGGCTCCGGCAGATATTTCCCAGGCATACCATTAAAATCTTCATAGTCGTTTTTTCCATCTTTTAAAGGGTGCAAAAATAAGCGAATCGTTCCGGGTCTATCCGTTCAGGGGTAAAGAGGAGAAGGTATCGGCCGGGGGGACAGGCTTCCCGGGTTATGGAAATAACTCGGGACGGCATCTCAATTCTAAATTTTAACCATGACCAGCCATGAGATCCTCAAAGCAGATTTGTTAGACATTCTCTTTGACAACCGCAACAAACAGTATGGCGCTTATGCATTGCGCCGTCAGTACCATTCAAGGTTAGGCCTGGCGTTAGGCATTTCGTTAAGCACCATATTGTTGCTGCTCTTTTTTTTACAGCCCGGAAGCAGCGGTCAAAACCATTTGCCCTTCGAGAAAAAGCCGGATGTGCGGATTACCGAAATTCCTTTGATTCCGAAAGTGCCCGAACCGCCCGTGCAGCCGGCACCACCACTGCAGAAAGTAGCCACATCGAGTTATTCGCATCAAATCAAAATGGTTGACAATACAAACCCCGAAAGGGAAATGAAGCCGGTTGAGGAAATAAAATTTACCGCCCTTGGCCCTGCCAATGCGGAGGGGCCCATGGTGCCGGAAATTCAATCCGTCCGGCCCCAGGAGGCTTCAGCAGTCGGTAAGCCCCGGGAAAATGAAGAAAGCCCGGCATTCGTAC
>JAEVYV010000173.1 GCA_023392575.1 Bacteroidota bacterium
CTGGGCGGCGCCGGTTTGCATTTCTTTGCCCCCGTTGGTATAGCCCTGCCTGCAAAAGTGCTGGCCTTTGAGCTGGCCGATATGAACGCCGATGGCAAAAAAGACCTGATTGTAAGTTGTTCGGATAAAACCCTGTACCTGTCTTTAAATAGCTTGGTTGAAGCAGAGGAATCCCCGGATGAGATCTCTGTATACCCCAATCCAGCGCGGTCCTTCATTCGCATCCGGGGCCTGCCGCCCCTAACAAAAGCTATCTCCATTTACAATGGTTCGGGGCAATTGGTCAGCCGCACCCGCCGGTGGCCGTCCAACGAATTTTCTACTACCGGACTTTCAGCCGGTATCTATTTTCTGGAAATTGTTGCAGGCGATAAAAAGATTGTCAAATCATTCATGATTCAATAAGCAGCATAAAAAAAGCCGGCAAGCCGGCTTAAAACTCAAGGCATTTCATCGGCGCTTGGCCCGTACATGCCCGGCACCGGTACTTCAAGCAGGCGCAGATAAACAGATAGCTGTCCTCTGTGGTGAATGAGGTGGTTCAGGGCCATGGAGCGAATGACCGCTATGCGGGGCATGGTAAAATAAATGGTTTCGCCATTGCGCAGGCTCCAGGGTTCCATCAGCGCTTCATCGGTGGCAGCTTGCAAGGCTTCTAAAGCTTCCTGCACATTTTTTTCAAAATAGGCCACGAGGTCTTCGGTGCTTTGGGCCTGGTAAGGCTTGTAATCAAATGTGCTAAAGTCCAGTTCCGTTTTTTTTATAGCCATGGTCACCCAACCCGGTAGTTCGGCCACGTGCCCGCCCAGCCCTTTCAAGCTCATGGACTTTTGATGTGGCCGCCAATCAAATTGTTCGGCAGGAACTTTTTCCAGCATTTTTCTGGTTTGTGCTGCTTCGTGTTGCAGCTCGGGAATAATCGATTGATTCAACATATGTTTTATTTAAGTGTGCTTTTGCATTTCTTCCAACTGGTCTTCAAATTTCCGGGTGAGTTCTTCGGGATGCTCAAGGGCATGTTGCGTATCTTTTTTCTTGGCTATTTTCCACAACTGAATAAGGGCCGTCAGGGCAAATATGCTCCCGATGATCCAGTTTAAGACATCCTGGTTATTGCTGATTTTATCGGCAATGAGCTTGCCGCCAAATATAAAAACACAATTGCCCAATAACGTTCCCAGTCCAATGCCCACGATATACGTGTTGTAATGGTTGTTTTGAGGCAACAGCAGTTTTTTGGTAAACAATACCGTGCTCCAACCAAACCAAAAAGGAATTTGCACCGGATTGAGGGCACTCATCAGCAGCCCGAGCAAATAAGGCGGCAGCGTACTGGAAAGAATGGGATTTTTGGTAACACTGGGGTGCAGGGCCGTGTAAAAAGAGGCAAGGGCCAGCGCCAGAACGATGAAAAAAGTAAGCCATTCCAAAATTTTAAAAATGCGCTGCTGCTTGCGGATCCAGTCCATGGCAACCAGAGACAGCCGCACATAAACCATTTCCGCCGTCAGCGAGCCCACAGCAAACAACAGGGCATTGGCAATGCCTGAGCTGATGCCGATTTGCATGGCCGCAATATTTAAAGTGCCTAAGGGAAGCGAGCCCAAAAAACTAATAAACAGGCCCGTAAAAAAAATACGTATCAACTTTTGCATGCATCCGTTCTAAAAACCGAAAATAGGATTTATTAAATCAGAATCTCCCGGTCGCATTGTTCCAAAACCTTTAAATGTTTTTTGGCATCCCGTAAAAAAAGCAATCCTTTTTTAAACGGCCAGTAAGGAAGGCCGTGCCGGTGATTGTAGCGGGAAATGTCAAACAGAACTTTCCAGTGCCTGAGAAATTCCCGGTTGGCTTGCAGCAGGCTGTAGCCGGCGTTGTACACATGGTTGGGCTCGGCGCCGCTACCGTTGAATTCCAAAATGCTGAAATGCTGCCCCTTTTTCAGATCCGCAACCGAGCGGCATTTTATATCATAGCGGCCATAATAAAACCGGGCCGGGCGGCTTAGCTCATCAAACACCTGCACCAGGTCGTCGTCGATCAGGTGCTTGAGATTGGTAAACCGGGCCCCTCTGTTTAAATTGGCGGCATGCGTTAAAATATACCGCTCTCCTTGGGGCAGGACCGTCTTCAGGTTCTCGGCGTGTTTGACATGCATTTCTTCCAGGCGGTGTTTGGCCTTGGGGTGAGCTTCAATCAATTGCTGCAGGCTGCTTTGTCCGTCGCCGGTTACATCCATCAGCTCTTTTTGAATAAAGCCGGTGATCACTCCTTTTTGCTGACGGGGATGACGGTAGTAAAACACGCTTACTTCCAGCGGATAGTCCACCAGCTCCTGCACAATATATTCAAAAGGAATTTTGCGATGATAGATCTCCAGTTGCCGTTCGTTGTCCACTTTGCGAAACAGCAACCCCTTCATGCCCACATCGGGTTTTACCACAAAGGGATACGTAAAGCCGCTGTTGCTGATGTATTTTTTTACACGGCCAAAATCCTCTTTGGGATTGATGTAAATGGTTTTGGGATAGGTATGCACCGGCAGCAGTTCGTACATTTCTTTTTTGCCCTCGCCTTCAAAGCCGCCAAAGGTTATGGTGGGGTTGGATGAGCTAAAAAACCAAAAAGACCGGGAGCGGAGGCAATACCAAAGCCATACGGGACTGATCAAAAAATAACGAAGGGCAAAGGGCCACAATTCCCAGTTGCTGATTTTTTCCCAAAGGCTTTTCCACTTCATAGCTGGTGGTCAAAAATAGCCAGATATTGTTTTAGCCCGGCTATTTTATGAAATGATAATCGTTCAAGGCTTATTTTTGGACGGAAGAAACTATACATCATGCAGGTAAGAACAATGGCTGATTTTTTTGCCTCCGGAGAAACCCCCGAGGTTCTTTTTTGGGTGGGATGCGCCGGCAGCTTCGATCAAAGGGCACAAAAGATCACCAAAGCATTTGCGACTATTTTGGATAAAGTTGGTGTGAACTACGCCATTTTGGGTAAAGAAGAAATGTGCACCGGCGACCCAGCCCGAAGGGCCGGCAACGAATTTCTTTTCCAGATGATGGCCTATCAAAACATTCAAACGCTGAATAATTATGGCGTGAAAAAAATTGTGACCACCTGCCCCCACTGCTTTAATATTTTTAAAAACGAATACCCCGAACTGGGCGGCAGTTATGAGGTGGTGCACCACACAAGCTTTTTGCAACAATTGATTGACGAGGGAAAGATCCGGCTGAAGGACAGCGAGGCCTTCAAGGGCAGGCGCATCACTTATCACGATAGCTGCTACCTGGGCAGGGCCAACGGGATTTACGAGGCGCCCAGGAAGGTATTGGAAGCCCTGGATGCCGAACTGGTAGAAATGAAGCGGTGCGGCAAAAAAGGCTTTTGCTGTGGCGCCGGTGGTGCCCAAATGTTCAAAGAAGAAGAGGCCGGCAAAACAAGGGTCAACCTGGAAAGGGCCAATGAAGCCATAGATACCGGCTCGCAAATCGTGGCGGCTGCCTGTCCGTTCTGCAATACCATGCTCACCGATGGGGTTAAAGCAGCCGAAAAGGAAACCGATGTTCAGGTGCTGGACGTGGCAGAACTGGTTGCCGCCAGCATGGAATAAACCGTTTGGAAGTTAGCAGGTGGCGACTCTTATCAACTTGTTAACTTCCTGCTTATCAGCTCTTCCCTTACTAACTTTGCCTCATGAATCTGGAATATAAAAAATTTCTTCCTTCGGGTTTTTCTCCCGATAGCCGGGTGTGGATCTATCAAAGCAGCCGGTTGTTTACCATAACCGAGGCTTTGGAAATGGAAGGCCTGCTCCATAAATTTTCCGAAGAATGGCTTTCACACGGCGCCGAAGTAAATGCCTATTGCAATTTGCTTTTTGGCCAGTTTGTGATCCTGATGGCCGATGAAACCCAAGTGGGGGTCAGCGGTTGCAGCACCGACTCCTCGGTTCGGTTCATAAAGGAGCTGGGCCAAAAGTTTGGGGTTGATTTTTTTGATCGCACCAGCCTTGCTTTTTATATCAAGGACAAAATACAGATGTTGCCCATGAGCCAGCTGCCGTACGCCTTGGAACATGGATTTATCAACGAAGAAACCCTGTATTTCAATAACCTGGTTCAAACCAAAAAAGAGCTGGAAAACAACTGGATCATTCCTGTTAAAAACTCCTGGCTGGCAGGCCGCCTGCAGCCACGGGCTAACCCTTAAGGTTGGTCAAGGTCTTTTGCAGGGTTTTGTTAACACCACTGCTTTTCTTCTTGGATCTGGAAAAAACATATGCTACCGACAACCGGTAGCTTTTTGTTTGTGTGCTGCTGAAATTTTCCTGCACAAACTGGGTGCCGTAGGTAAAGCTCCGGTTTTGCTGCTGCGCAAACGGATCAATGAGATTGAGGGTGGTCACCAGTTTCTTTTGCAGTAGTTTGGCCTGCAGGCCCACATTCATGCCCAGACTGCTTTTTACGGTTCCCTGCGGATTGGCAAACCGGTTGAACGTAAAGCTACCCGTAGCATTATACAGGTCCCTCCAATTGTAATTGGTGTTGAGGCTGGAGGTGAAAGAGCCGCCGTCCCTGAAGTTGCGGTTTGCTTTATCAAAAGCCCCATACACATTATACGAATAGCTGGCACTCAGGTTGATCTTGATCTTTTTGTTCACCGAAAATCCGCTCCAGGTACTTATTTCATATTCTTTCCGGCCACTGATGTTCTGCCAGGTAATTTCCGTGGGAGCAATGCGCAATTGACTAAAAAGATCCGTTACGCTGTTGTAGCCCAAACCCAGGTTGGCATAAAACGAGTTTTTGGATCGTCCCAATACCACATCAAAATTATTTGAAAGCGATGGCCGGAGTTCGGCATTGCCATAGCGAATGTTGAACTGGTCGGAGGAATCAATCGTTGGATTCAACTGCGCTACTCCGGGCCGGCGCAGGGTGCGGCGGTAAGAAATGCTCAGGTTCAAAGCATCCTTCCAGGTCTTGTTCAACGTGGCAAAGGGCAAATAATTCCAGTAATTGTTCTGGTGCGTGGACGAGGTTTTGAACAAATCAAATTTTACCCGGGTTTGCTCCGAAGCAAGACCTGCCGTGACACTCAGGTTGTTTCCAAGGTTTTGCTTGAGCGAACCCCTGAAATTATGGACATGCTGATAAAACAGGAAATGATTGGTCAGCGCCTCCAGTGCTACCCACGAGCCGTCCTGTTTTTTCTGGTACCAGGCGTTGGACTCAATATCGGAACGGGAAGAATTATAAAAACTGCCCAGCGAT
>JAEVYV010000206.1 GCA_023392575.1 Bacteroidota bacterium
GCATTGCAGCGTACGAACAGGCCTTGAAAAACGCCGGTGTGGTGTATGAGCTTTATATGTACGAAGGGGTCAATCATGCATTTCACAACGATACCTCTCCGGCCAGGTATAATGAAGCCGCTGCCAAACTGGCCTGGCAGCGAACACTTAATTTTTATAAAAAGTATTTGTAGGCAGATTTCGACAATTCCCAACCGCCAAGTTTTGCCTGTAAACAGTTCGTTTTACGTTCCCGAAGGAAAGGGCCGCTTCATTATGCATCATTAACGATAAATAGCCTGTAACTAAGTTTCCAAACACAGCTAGGATCGAAATTTCTGGTTCTTGAAAACAAAGAAAAAATTTTCAGAGGGAAAAGAAAGTTTATCCAGGTTCGTTCCCTGCTTTTTCAATCATGCAGTTCATGCACTAAACGACCGGGCAGAAAAGAAACAAGGTGGGATATGACTTATACTTATCTCCAACTGAGGTTACAGCAACAAAAGGAAAAATCATTGGTTATGATGCCTCACATCCAACTCCCTGATCTGGGCCTTATAGTCTGGCGGCAGCAACACTTTCTTGATAAGCCAGTCAAGCTTGAGCTTACGACTTAGCCTGTAAACAGGAACGGCGGGTTTTAACAGGGCAAACGTACCAAACCCCAGCAGGTTGCTTACTCTTTGGGGCACAACCAGCATTTGGGCTTGTTTTAAAACCGCATAGCGCATAGGGCCCAAATGCTTTTTATACTGCCGAAACAAATCGGTGGTATAATGCGTTTTTTCCAGGTTTTGCTGAAGGTGTTCGGCCCGCATCCCGCACCAGGCTTCGTAAGTACGGGGCAATCCTTTTAACCCCATCCGGTCTCCCACCCTAAAAAAAACATCAAAGACTTCTTCCTTTTCTTCCTTGCTCAGTTTTCTTTCCAGCAATTCGAAAGAAGCAATGGAATAATGTATAAGCATGAACAATACATCGCGGTAGGCCCAGTCAGGAATACGGAGGCCGCGGCCGGCCTCCAGTGCGGAGTGGATGGCCCCCATCTTGTCTATGGCCTGATGCGCCTGCTGCTTCTCCGAAAACACAATCACCCTTGCGTAGCGCACCGTAGAAAACAACCGCCCGATCGGATCGGAGGGCAGTTTGCCGGTGTAATACAACCAGTCAACGGCTTTATTCAAGGCAAACTCCGCCGCGGCGCCGGCAAAAATGAATAGAATGGTATCTGCCTTTCCCCATATTTGACGCACAATTGAGTTTGGGGCCACAAAAAATTCCATGAGTTCAAAGGTTGCGGTGAACGAGTCTTACAAGTTAACAAGTAAGACGATCCGCACCCAGCCCGGAAAGTTAAAATTGAAACCGGAAATTCAAAACCGGCTTAATCAACTGCGAACGGGCTGCTCCCGGCCCATATCCAGCATGGTTTGAGCAATGTGTAAAAGATCGCGGTACAAAGTAGGCTTTCTGAAAAAACTGCATTTATGGCTCTGGCAAAACCGTATATCATCCTCCCGGGAAGATGTGGTGAAGACCATAACCGGGATATCCTTTAGTTCATCGTCGTTTTTGATCCACTCCAGTACTTCCCTGCCGTCCATAATGGGCATATTGATGTCCAGGATAATGAGGTTTGGATGATCCGCTGTTCCGTTTTGAAAAAACGAAACCACCTCGGTACCGTTTTTTGCATTGACCAGCCGGTATTTATCCGTTAGTTGATGCAGGGCATCTTGCAGGCTTTCAAAATCATCCTGATCGTCTTCTGCATAAAGAAAAAAGGGATAATGATTCGACTCCATAACGAATGTCATTCAATAGGGTTAACACAACTTATAATATGAGTAAAAGATTGTGCCATCCTTCAGCAGCCCATCAGTAAAAACCAGATGCGTTCGCTCTTGCCTTCCTGTTTTTATTTTTTTACATTTAGAAAAATTACGCTTATGAAATTTTTTACCATTACTCTCTGCGCAGCCGTTTTGCTTGCCTGCAATAACGAGGCAGAAAAAACAGAAGAGCCCAAAGTGGCTTCTGTCACCACCTCTGCTTCCGCTACCAATACAGCAACCATACCTGATTCCGCTACCCTGGCAAAAAACTGGGAGACTTACATGACTCCCGGAGAGGCCCATAAAATTATGGCCTCCTGGGACGGCATCTGGACTGCCGAGATCACCATGTGGATGGCTCCCGATGCCCCGCCCTCCAAAAGCACCGGAACGGTGGTAAACAAAATGGTTTTGGGCGGCCGCTACCAGCAATCCACCTTCAAAAGCAATTTCAACGGAATGCCCTTCGAAGGCCTGGGCACTTTGGCCTACGACAATGAGAAAAAAATGTATACCGCTACCTGGATTGATAATATGGGCACAGGGTTAATGGTGGGCAAGGGACCCTGGGATGCTGCCACCAAATCCATTACCTATACCGGAACGATGGTTGACCCTGCGACCCGCAAGGAGGTAGATTTTAAGGAGGTCTTCAAGCCCATTGATAATAATTTTCAAGTGATGGAAATGTATGCCCCCGGCCCGGACGGAAAGGAATTTAAAACCATGGAAATCAAATACACCAGAAAGAACTAGTGTGAATGGTCAATGGGAATTCTTAAGCTACGGTTCCTGTTTCAGGATTATTGATTACTCATTATTGATTATTGCTGCCGCAGGAACAAAGTCCCTGACTAATCACCAAGAATGAGTAATCAATAATAAATTCAAGCTCTTGAAAGAAAGAATTGCCTTTACAAACCCTTTCTTTAACCATTGACCATTCACCACCTCATTCTCCCGGACGATGGGACCGAACGGCGTGCTTCAACACGTCTTCTTTATAAAAATAAATGTCCTTGAATCGGCCATTGATGAAGCCTTCGGCCTGATCCGTAAAATGGGGCGAAGAAGGATCAAAAGACTCTCCCCCGGTCATAATGGTTTTGGCCTTGAGTTTTTTGCCAAACTCAACGGCCGCCACAAAGCTGTTTCCGGAAACCCCATACCGTTTGTTGGTGTTGGAAAATCGACGTCCATTGAACGAAGGCAGAGCCCCCCAGGTGGCAGAAGCCAGGCCTACGGGTAGGCTCCATTTTGCATCATCAAAATCTGCATTGGTGCTTTTTTCGTTTCGTTGAAACCGGTTTACATCACCCCAGGCCATACGCCAGGTTCCAAACCGCTGCTGCAGCTCCCGAAGGGTTTGTTGCAGCATTTGTAGTTTTTCCTCCGAAGGAACGTTTTGTGCCAGCCAGTTAAAATTGGCAATGGCATTGGTGGCCTCCCGGTCGGTTTTGGGCGGGGGCGCTTTTGTTACCAAGCGGGTTGCCCACTCAATGGCCAGCGTTGTCGCAACGGAGCTTACAGCAGACGTTTTGTCCCAGCTTCTGAGCATTTCAATGGGGTGCCGCAGTTCCTCCTTCAATGAGTCGGCAGCGGTTCGCTCATCGTAGGCTTTAAGCAGGGAAGGCAACAAAATGTCAAATGCGGAAAGATATCGGTCGTAACCAATTTCAATGATCTTGTCCAGGGTAAGATTGCTGGCCTTGCTTAACAGACGGGCAGCGTTTACTGCCCGGGCATTTTGGCCGTCCGGCGCCATGTATTCGGGATAGTTTTCTTTTTTGGGGCTGCTGCTTCCCGCAGCGGTAAAGGGGGTTGAATTGCAATTCTGAATCCACCCACTGGCCGGGTTGTATACATGAACAATATCCTCAAGTCGGTGCACGCCTTTCCATTCGGTTGCGGCCACAGAGCCGTCCACGGGCAGGGCCCAGTTGAATTTGGGATTGCGTACCGGAACAAAATTGCCATGCCAGTAGGCGATATTTTTCTGGTTGTCTGCATATACCGTATTGTTGGAGTTGTTTGACCGTAGCCCCATTGTTTTTTTAAACTCCGCAAAGCTTTTGGCCTTGGTTCGCAACCAGGACTGCTCCAGCGCTTCCAGGGAACGGTTGCGTTCTTTCAGGCTCAGCCATTCTCCCTCGCGGCTGCCCATCACCGGGCCGTGATGCGTGTAATAAGCCGTAACCGGCAGGGGCACCACTTCATCCCCCTTTTTATAGCGGATAACGAGTTGCCTGGATTGCACCGGTCTTAATTGTCCGTCGTATTCATAAAACAAGGCACCGTCCTTTTTCACCACCTTTTCTTTGTATAGGTCCGCCACGTCGGCATAGCTTGAGGTATGCATCCACCCGCAGTGCTCGTTAAAGCCCTGGTAAATAAAAAAATTACCCCAGGTGGCAGCGCCATATACATTCAGCCCTTCTTCGCTAACCATGTGGGCCTCGGTTCGAAAATAAAAGGTAACGTGGGGGTTGATGTATAAAATAGAATTTCCCGAGGCGGTTTTGGAAGGGGCCACGGCAAACCCATTGGACCCCGTCAATTTCAACTGGGTAAAATCAAAAGCGAGTTCGTGCCCCGATAGGGAGACGGATTGGGACGCCGCATATAAATTGCGGGTATCCCGTTCGGTAAGGCCGCCCATTTGAGTGGCCGAGATACTTCCGTCGGTGTACATCAGCGGGAACCAGGGCTCAAACCTTTTAAGAACAGCCGGCTTCACTTCCGGGTGTTTATACAGATAATAGTTGATGCCATCGGCAAAAGCATAAAGCAGTTTTTTCAACCATTCGGGACTGCGGGCAAAATCTTTTTTCGCCGCGGCGCTGTCGTAGATCAATTGCATTTGCAGGTCGCCATACACCTGCCGCTCTCCGTCGATTTCTGCCAGCCGGCCAAATACCTCCAGGTAATTTCTTTCCACTCTTGAAAAGTTCTGTTCGCATTGGGTGTACATTAAGCCAAATACCGCATCGGCATCGGTTTTGCCATAAATATGCGGTATGCCCCAATTGTCGGTGATAATGGTGACCCGTTGGGCCTGCGCCTGGTAGCGGTCGATTTCCTGTTTACTGAAGGGCTGCCCCAGCGACACCAGGGGCAGAAAAAGAAAAGCAATCAACGTTTTCATATTCCGCAATTTAGGACAATGACTGCAGGAAATAAATACGAGGGTACCAACGAAAAGCCTGGACGGGCTCAGAGCTTTGATGTTGCCCCGTAAGGTTTGGAAAAAGCAGCGCCACCTTAGCCTTTCAAAGACACCGGTACTCCTTTTCGCAAAGTGTTGTGAATTTCGGCTATGCGGTCAACGTAACGAACCAGTTCGTCCACCTCCTGCCGGGAGGCGCTTGATGACAAAACCTTTGCCTCATACACAATGTGGGCGGCTGCTTCGCCTTCGCCGCCAAATTCTCCCGAAACAGTCACCTCCACCGAGCTCACCTCCATTTTTCTTCGGGCTGCTTCCCGGTACACGTCATTGCAAAAGCAGGTTGCCAGGGCCAGGAACAACAGCTCGCCTCCGTTCACCGAAGAACCCCAGCCTTCTGCCTTACCCGGAATGTTGATTTTTTGGGAATGGCCATTTGTGGAAACGGTTATGTCGTTTTGCCGGTACTCATTTTTTATGACAGCAGAAATCACCATAACAGTTGTTTTGATTCTCTGTAAATAACAAAAAAATGCTGAGATCTCCAGCACCGGAAAGCAGCCACGGCCCCTACGGATTGCCAAGGCTTTTTAGTGCCGGCAAAGCCGTATCAACGAAAAATCCGCCCCGGCTAAGACAGGGCGGATTGCCTGTGAGAGACCAGTTTATTCCTTAGCTTCTTATCGTCCTCTTGAATTGCTGCGCCCCGAAGTTCCGCTCCTGCCGCTTGCAGAAGAACGGCTGCTGCCCCGGACCGACTTGGTTTCTGCCCCCCGGCTGCTAACGGCCGCTGTGCTGCGTTTTGTTCCGGCAGTGCGGCCGGCAGATGTGGTGCTTCGGGACACTTCCGCGCTCTTTGGTGCGGCGCCGGCCTTACCTACGGCCGATGTCCTTTTGGTTGTTGCCGTTGTGCGGTTGCGGCTTGAGGCCATTTCCATTTCTGGCTCCGGCCGGCGTCTTTTTTCCTCGGATGTCCTTCTGGTGCCGGTATCCCTGTCTCTTCTTTCCGTTGCCGGCATAGCCCTCCGGCTGGCAACCTGGGCTTCCTGGTTAATATGGCCAATAGCCAATTGGGTCAGCAAATCATCGGCGCTGTATTCTTCATTAAGGGTCTGTTCCAGTAGTTGGGCCACTTTTTCCAAACCCAGCTCCCGTGCAAAACTGCGGGCCGTACCGTAACCGCATATTTCGTAGTGCTCCATTTTTTGTGCGCTGGCAATAATGACGGCGTCCAGCACATCCTGGTGCATGTCTTCCGACATGATCTTATTGCCTTCGTCAATCAAGCCCTCCATGCCCCGGCACACCTGGCGGCTTTTAAAAAGACGGGAAAACAGCCCTTTGTTCTCGCCTTCGCTTTCCCTTGCTCCCCCCAGCTCCGCCTGTACCTGCCGAAGCCGGGAAAGCTGCTGTTTGGTTACCCGCAAATGATCCTGCAGCGCCTTTTTCAAATCAGAATTCCCGGCTTTGTCAATCATGTC
Source organism: Bacteroidota bacterium (assembly GCA_023392575.1). GTDB lineage: Bacteria > Bacteroidota > Bacteroidia > Chitinophagales > Chitinophagaceae > Flavisolibacter. The sequence continues at coordinate 6,462 of JAEVYV010000206.1, forward strand.
CGGCAAAGCTGCTATAATCTGCTCTTCGGCCGAATACAGGTCTTGTATCTCATGCTTCAACAGATCTTTTAGATCATTCATCTTTTCCATAAATTGCTGTTTAGTGTATGGCAATGCCTATAAAATCTATGCCGCAGTCAGGGAAATTTCATGTTGGCAATCCCGTGTATGGAGTAACATCAGCTATTTATATGGGCAGATGCCCGAACTTTGCCGCAAACGAAAAAAATGCTTACTGTAAAACACATTCTGGAAAGCAAGGCAAAACCCTTTAATTCTGTTTCGCCCCATACCCTGGTTATTGATGCGCTCAACTTGTTGAACTCCATAAACCTGAGCTATTTGGTTGTAATGGAAGGCGAGGACTACAAGGGCATTTTTAGCGAACGGGATTACAGCCGCAATGTGATTTTGAAAGGAAGGGCAAGTAATTCTACAAAAGTAGAGGAAGTAATGACCACAGACCTGCCGGTTGTTTCCCTGGCCAATACCGTGGAAGACTGCATGCACCTGATGAATAGCCATAAAACCAGGTACCTGCTGGCCTACGATGAAAACGAATCGTTTGCAGGCATCATTACCATTCACGACCTGCTGCGCCAGGTGATCAACAACCGGGAAGCGGTTTTTAATTCTACTGTTGCGCACGAGTTGCTGGACAACGATGAAAGCGGAAAAATTTACTAAACCGGTGGTCCTGGGCCGATTCTCTTCTTAATTTAGTAGGCCGTTTGGTTGCCCTGCCTCACCCCTTGCACAGCAACTGTTTGCCCTCCGCCTTATCAGAACTTCCGCCCCTCATTTCTTCATTTTTAAAACAAGTAGTATGAGAAGGATTTTCCTTGTGTTGATGGCTGCGGGCCTCTTTGTCTCCTGCAAGGATAAAAAAGAAGAGTCTGCCGGCAACAATGCGCTGGTAAAAGACACTACCGCCACCGCGCCTCCCGATTACGAATTTGCAGACGCCAAATACACCGCCTGGGGCAAACAGCGGCTGGAACAGTTTCAAAACGGCGAGATGGACCGCTGGGCCGAACAGTTTGCCGCCGATGCAGTCTACATTTGGTCGGCCGGCGACAGCCTGGCCGGCAAAAAAGCCATCCTGGATTACTGGAGGAACAGAAGACAAGACGTCATTCAAAACATCCGGTTCTCAAACGACATTTGGCTTCCCATAAAAATCAACAAACCACAAAAAGGCCCCGACCTGCCAGGAGTCTGGCTTTTGAGCTGGTACCAAGTGGACGTCACGTACAAAACCGGCCAGGCCCTTACCTTTTGGGTACACACCGATTTTCACTACAACAGCAAAGACCAGATAGACAGAGCGGTTCAGTATATTGACCGGGCCCCCATTAACGCCGCTGCCGGTACAAAATGAGCCGATCCTAAAGCCGGCTTACCAGCTTTAGGATTTTATAGATATTTTTATGCCTCAACCGTTAGCTATGAAAAAATGGGCTTTTATTAATGACGATTTTGTTTTGGAGGAAAACGCCTCTATTCATTACCGTGATCTTTCCGTTCAAAGAGGTTATGGCGTATTTGACTTTTTAAAGGCCGTGAACCGCACGCCGCTTTTTTTGGAGGACCATTTGAACCGTTTTTTCTATTCGGCCCAGCAAATGCATTTGCCTGTGGCACAGACAAAGAAAGAACTGCAGGACATTGTGGTCGAGCTCCTGGCAAAGAACGGCGCTGCGGACTGCGGCATCCGCCTGACGCTTACCGGCGGTTATTCGGCTGATGGCTACCAACTGGCCCGGCCCAATTTGATCATCTCGCAGCATGCGTTTCAATTGCCCTCCGAAGAACAGTTTTTCAAAGGCATACACCTGATGAGTCATGAGCACCAACGCCAACTGCCCCAGGTAAAGTCCCTCGACTATTTAATGGCCATCTGGCTGCAGCCTTTACTGAGGCAGCGGCAGGCCGATGATATTTTGTACCACCACAACGGCCTGGTCACCGAATGCCCAAGGGCTAATTTTTTTGCAGTAACCAAAGACGACCGCATCGTCACGCCCAGACACAATATTTTAAAAGGCATTACCCGGCACCGGATTCTGGAACTAGCCCAAAACCGATTTGAAATAGAAGAAAGAGACCTTACCCTGCAGGAAGTAATGCAGGCCCGCGAGGCTTTTATCACCAGCACCACCAAAAATGTGCTGCCGGTGCTGTCCATTGACGGAACCGCCATTGGCCAAAACACCCCGGGCACGCTTACCAGGCAACTGGCCGCTTTGCTCCAGTCCCGTCTGCAATCCCATGCCCCACAACACCAATAAACATTAAAAAAAATACACTTTTGTCTAGCTAAGTTTTGTAATTTGCCGCTCTATCCTATTTACCAAACCTGCTTAATCCACTTCTGGTGAACCCTTTATAAATTTTTATTCAAACACAAACCATATGCAACATCTAAAAATGCTGATTTGTTGTGCGGGTGCATTATTCGTACTGTCAACAGCCAACGGGCAAGGCCTGTTGAAAAAAATGAAACAAAAAGCCGAACAGGCCGCCGACAAGGTTATTGACAAAAAAATTGATAACGCAGTTGGGGGGCAAAACAACAACTCCAACAACGATGCCGAAGCCTCCGGTTCTGCTCCCTCCAGCGCCGGCAGCAAAAAAAGCAAACCCACCAATAAAGGGGGACAGGGGTTAATTTCTAC
>JAEVYV010000224.1 GCA_023392575.1 Bacteroidota bacterium
TGAGTGAGCTGTGGTATCAAACCCTGCTGACCATTGCCCCCGAGCTGGCCGGCGTCCTTGCCCTGCATCACGGCAGCATTGAAATGGAGCTGCGCACCTGGGTGGAAGAAGCCCTGCACGAAGGCAAGTTAAAAGCCGTGGTTTGTACCGCCAGTCTTGATTTGGGCGTGGATTTCCGCCCGGTGGAAACCGTTATCCAGGTGGGATCGCCCAAGGGCGTTGCCCGCTTTCTGCAACGGGCCGGCCGCAGCGGCCACAGCCCCGACGCGGTGAGTAAAATTTATTTTCTGCCCACCCATTCACTGGAATTGGTGGAAGCGGCCGCACTCAAAGCCGCGGTCAGCAAACAATATATCGAGAGCCGGGAGCCCCTGATGCTTTGTTACGATGTGCTGGTTCAGTACCTGGGAACGCTGGCCGTATCGGAAGGGTTTCTTCCGGAAGTTATGTGGAAAGAAGTAAAGGCCACTCATTGCTATTGTGAGCTGACGGAAGAAGAATGGCAGGAGATTTTGTTTTTTCTAACCAGTGGCGGCAGTGCCCTGCAGCAATACGATGAGTATAAAAAAGTGGAAGTAGAAAATGGCGTGTACAAGATCAACAGCCGCCGCATTGCCATGCGCCACCGCCTGCACATTGGCACCATTGTCAGCGATGCCATGCTGAAAGTAAAGTTTCTCTCCGGCGGCTACGTGGGGGTCATTGAGGAAGGTTTTATCTCCCGGCTGGAGCCCGGCGATAGCTTTACTTTGGCGGGGCGGCAACTGGAGCTGGTGATGATTAAGGACATGACCGTTCTGGTAAAAAAATCCAGCGCCAAAAAATCGGTGGTGCCCAGTTGGATGGGCGGCCGACTGCCCCTGTCCGCCAGTTTGGGCAAGGTGCTGAGAGAACAGTTTGACCAAGCCGGGGAAATGGTACACGGCAGGCAAAAAACCCGCTGGTCCATTCCGGTTGAAATAAATGCCCTTAGGCCTTTATTCCGCCTGCAGGCACACCTCTCGCATGTGCCCAAAGCCAGCGAATTGCTGATCGAACAGATTGAAACGGACGATGGCTTTCATTTATTTGTTTATCCTTTTGAAGGCAGGCTGGTGCACGAAGCCATGGCCGCCGTACTGGCCTACCGCATCAGCCAAATCACGCCCATTACTTTTTCCATTGCCATGAACGATTACGGCTTTGAATTGCTAAGCGACCAACCCATACCTGTGGACGACAGCAACGCCTACGAATTATTCTCCCTCGACAACCTGATGCAAGACATCCAGCGCAGCGTAAATGCCACAGAAATGGCCAAGCGAAAATTCAGGGACATTGCCGTCATCGGCGGACTGATTTTTCAGGGCTACCCCGGTGAACACAAAAAAGCAAGGCACCTGCAGGCATCGGCGGGCCTTTTGTTCAATGTGTTTAACGAATACGAACCCGGCAATGTTTTGATCCGCCAGGCCTACCAGGAAGTGCTGGCCCAGCAGATGGAAGAGCTGCGCCTAAGAGAGATGTTGCAACGCATTCAGCATTCCAAAATCATCATTACCTACCCCCAACGCTTAACCCCGTTTTGCTTTCCCATTAAAGTAGACAGCATGCGGGAAAACCTGACCTCGGAAAAGCTGGAGGACAGGGTGCAAAGAATGCAACAGCAGCTATCGGCCCCCTGACTTCCCAAACAAAAAACCGGCAAGAGCCATTATTAGGTCTATAGTGTATTGGTGGGTGCTTTCTCTTGAAGAATCCTTAAAATCGTCGCCTCTCCCAACCCCGAAAACTTTCACAGGCTACATTTGCACCGGATCATTCTTTATAGGATTTAGGTCATGCAAGTTCCGCTGTTACATAAAATTCACGGTCAAAGACTTTGGTTGTCGGCTCTGCGGGCCGTTTTTTGGGAAGAGCAAAAAACCCTGGTGGTTTCGGACCTGCATTTTGGCAAGACCGGTCACTTTCGCAAATCGGGCATTGCGGTTCCGCAAACGGTTTATAAAGAAGACCTGCAACGGCTGGTCAGCCTGTTGCACTATTTCAATCCCGCCAAAATGATCGTCGTGGGCGATTTCTTTCACAGCCATGCCAACGTAGAACTTGACTGGTTTAAAAAATGGCGAAAAGATTTCCCGGCCCTGCAGATTGTACTGGTAAAAGGCAACCACGACATTTTGCAGGAAGAGTGGTACCGGGACGCCGGCATTGAAACCATCGAAAAAGAATTGCAATTAGGACCTTTTTTATTTACCCACGACAAATGCGAAGACCGCCCCGGTCTTTATATTTTTTGCGGGCACATTCACCCCGGCATTTATTTGCAGGGCCTGGGCAGGCAATCGCTTCGCCTGCCGTGTTTTTACTTTGCGCAGCACCACTGCGTTCTTCCGGCCTTCAGCAGGTTTACGGGAACGGCACTGGTGACGCCGGCGGCCGGGGAAAACGTATTTGCCATTGTTGAAAACAAACTGCTTCCAATTACATGAGCCCCGAAAAAAGACTGCACATAGCTTATCATCCTATTTATGCCCACCCGCTGCCCGAAGGGCACCGGTTTCCCATGCTCAAATACGAGCTGATTCCCGAACAACTGTTGTACGAAGGAACCATCGCAAAAGAAAACTTATTTTCCCCGGAGCCCTGCGACGAGGCAACCATTCTGCTCACCCACAGCAAGGAATATCTCTATAAATTGACCCACCAAACCTTATCGGCGCAGGAACAAAGACGCATCGGCTTTCCGCAATCGCCGCAGCTCACGCAAAGAGAACGGGTCATCACGCAGGGAACCATTGATTGCTGCCATCATGCTTTTAAAAACGGCGTTGCCCTGAACGTAGCCGGCGGCACCCACCATGCTTTTGCAGACCGGGGCGAGGGTTTTTGCTTGTTGAACGATTTTGCGGTGGCCGCCAACTACCTGCTCCACCACCAATTAGCCCAACAAGTCCTGATCATCGATCTTGACGTACACCAGGGAAACGGCACGGCAAAGATTTTTGAAAACAACCCTGCGGTGTTTACCTTCAGCATGCACGGCAAAAACAACTATCCCTTTCACAAAGAACAAAGCGATTGGGATATTGAGCTTAAAGATGGCATTACGGACAAGGAATACCTTGGGCTTTTATCGGATGCCCTGGAGCACTTGCTGCAAAGCGTTCAGCCGGATTTTGTGTTTTACCTCTCGGGGGTTGATATTTTGGATACGGACAAATTCGGCAAACTGAAAATCAGTTTAAGCGGTTGCCGGCAACGAGACGAGATGGTTTTCGATGCCGTCAAAAACAAAAACCTGCCCTGCACCGTGGCTATGGGCGGCGGTTATTCGCCTCAGGTCAAAACCATTGTGGAAGCGCACTGCAATACGTTTCGGGCCGCCAAGGGTGTTTTCAACCTGAACTAGTTTTTTCAACAATTGTCTTTCGGGTGTTAACCTACTCTCCAAAAGTTTAATCCGGAAAGAGCATTATTTTTTTCTTCGAAGCTGATTGTAGTCTAAAAAATAAATGAAGCGCAAGGTGAGCTCGTTGCCGTGAGATGCCTTAAAGGTTTTTCCAAAATTACCGAGGTAGGTTTTGTAGCTGATTCCATCCACGCTGTAAGCATCGCCCAGCCAGTTCTTCCACCCCAGTATTACCCGGCTGCCCAGGCGGAAATCCCATGTAAAAAAAGCATCCACATTAAAAATATTCTGATTCTCATCATACCCATTCATAAATGCCCGTTCGGTTGCGTTGCCCTCGGCGTCTACATTGGCAAACCGCTTGTAGGGCACATGGCTCCAGTAATGCCGTGCCCGCAAGGTTACATTCATGCGGGGACCGAAATTGTAAATGCCCGAAAGAATGGAAGTCACGTCCTTAAAATCCACAAAGCCAATAA
>JAEVYV010000285.1 GCA_023392575.1 Bacteroidota bacterium
AAACGCCGACGACCGCAACCAGCGCCAGCAGGACTGGATCAACAACAAAATACGGGTAATGGTTTGCACCAATGCTTTTGGCATGGGCATAGACAAGCCCGATGTGCGAACCGTAGTGCACTTAGACACTCCCGACTGCCTGGAAAACTATTACCAGGAAGCCGGGCGGGCCGGCAGGGACGGCAGAAAAGCCTATACGGTTTTGCTGCACGATGCAAGAGATGTGGAAGAACTGGCGCAACTGCATTTGGTTCGTTACCCCACGTTAGAGCAAATAACAGCCGTGTACAACGCGTTGGTTAATTACCTGCAAATCCCCATTTATTCGGGGCAGGACCAAAGCTATCCGTTCCGGTTTGATGAATTTACCCGCAATTTCAAACTCTCCGCCAATGAGGCCCTGTATTGCCTGAAAGCGTTGGAAAGCGATGGCTGGCTGGACTTCAACGAAAAAAACTTCGCGCCTTCCACGCTGGTGTTCACCACATCCAAAAACGGTTTGTATGCGTTTGAGAAAAGCTATCCGCAGCACGAAAACCTGTTAACCACTTTGCTACGGACCTACGAGGGCATTTTTGATTTTCCAGCCTTCATCTCCGAAAACTTCATTGCCCGTTTGTTGAAAAAAGAGGAGACCGACATTAAGCTGCAGTTAAAAACCATCGCTTCGTTTGGCATAGTTCAATACCTGCCGCAAAACAGCGAGCCGCAGATCATTTTTAGAAAAAACCGGGTGGCGGCTGACGAACTTTCGTTCAACCTGGCGCCTTATTACAAAAGACGGGATGCTTTTGTGGCCCGGGCCCAAAAAATGATCGACTACATTCAAACCCCGGGCTGCCGGAGCAAATGCATCAGCGCTTATTTTGGCGATACCACCGCAACCAACTGCGGCGTTTGCGACAATTGCTTAAAGCAAAAAAACAGCACCTTGTCGGCCGAAGAATTTAACCGGATCTCGGCCCGCATCCTGGAGCAGCTATCGATGCGTGAACAAAGCATTGAGGAGTTGTTGCAACAACTATCCGCCGTCAAAAAAGAAAAAGCCTGGAAGGTGATTGAGTTCCTCCAGGCTGAAAAAAAGATTGAACCGGACAGCAAAGGTTTGCTTAAGCTGAAATAGCTTCTTCGGCATGGGCGCCCATGTAACGGTGCGCCGGCAATACGGTTGGCTGTGGCGGGTTCAAACCCAGTTTTGTAAAAATTGGCTGCAGTACCTTTTGCCCGAATTCGGCAAAAGATTCCGGAGAATCCCAAACATCCACGACGCACCATTTCCCATTCCGCTCAAATGAAACATGCGATATTCTTTTTTCATTGTATAAAGTACCTGCTGTTTCCATTTCCTTAATAATAGCATCATAATCTTTGGCAGCCATGTTCGGATCTTCGAAAAGCACAACTGTTTTTTCCATGATTGTTTGGTTTATGGTTAATGAATAATAGCCGGTTATACCTTTTTCAAACGGTACAAAAAGCCAACCAGGATCCGAAAGTTATTTCTGAAGCATTAAGGGGGCAGAATGCCTGGAGAAATAATTTTTACATATGAAAGTTTCTAAGGACCGGGTTAAACCATTTGCAAATGCCTGGGGTAATTAAACGACCAAAGGAGTAACAAAGCCACGGCCTTATTTTTCTTTGAAGAGTGCGAATCAACGAAAATTCGGCATAAAGGTAATAACAAAAAACACCATGCAGACCGGGGAATATTAATGCTTTATAAATCTGATATTAATTTTAGTACACAATAAATACTCTGCTGCTCAAGAACCCGGAAACATACTGGAAGCTGTCTCACAACCGCTTTTTGTGAGTGGTAGTGGTGAATGGTGCGTAACTCCCATCACTAACTACTACTGACAACTCACTCTACAAAAATTCCATGTATGAGATCACTTGCAGTCCATAACCATATAAGCCTAACTCAACATCATTTAAATGCACAAGAGCTTATCAAAACAATCCTTTCCTTCTCCGGCTGCTGCCCCCCAACCCCAGCACACCCAGCAAGGACCGGGTGATCATGGTGGCGGCGGTTCTGCCGGCACTGCGAACAATAGGGTTGTCTAAAATGGTTTTTTCTTTGGGCGCCGCCCTTTGGGCTTTCTTTTCTTCTGTGGCCTGCTGCTTCATTTGTTCTATTTCCTGCGTTCTTTGTTCGGCGGCCGTCATCTTAGCGTTCAGGATTTCATACGCACTTTCGGAATCCACCACCTGGTTGTATTTGCTCACCAACTTGGAGGTCATCACCAGATTTTGCACCTCGGCATCGGTCAGTACATCCATGCGGCTTTGCGGGGGACGGATCATGGCGTGCACCAGCGGGGTGGGGATGCCTTTTTCATTCAACATCGTCACCAGGGCTTCTCCAATACCCAACTGGGTCAGCAATTCATCCACATCGTAAAATTGGGTTTCGGGGTAATTCTGGGCTGCCTGCTTGATGGTTTTTCTGTCGGCAGCCGTAAAGGCCCTCAGGGCATGCTGTATTTTCAGCCCCAGTTGCGAGAGCACGGAAGCAGGAACATCCATGGGGTTTTGGGTACAAAAGAAAACACCAATACCCTTGGAGCGGATCAACTTTAGAATGTTTTCAATTTCCTGGAGCAGAACCTGCGAGGCATCGTTAAAGATCAGATGCGCTTCATCGATAAACAGCACCAGCTTGGGTTTGTCCAAATCGCCTTCCTCGGGCGAAGAAGCGTATAGTTCGGCCAGCATTTGCAGCATGAAGGTGGAAAATAATTTGGGCCGGTTTTGCAGCTCCGTGACCCGCAAAATGGAGATCGCCCCCCGGCCGTCGCTGCTGATGCGCATCAGGTCTTCCACTTCAAAACTCTTTTCGCCAAAAAAGGCATCGGCGCCCTGTTGTTGCAGCTCGATCACTTTTCGCAAAATGGTTCCGGTGGACGTGGTGGATATTTTGCCGTACGCTTTTTCAATTTCAGCCTTGCCTTCATCGGTGATGTACTGCAGTACCTTGATGAAGTCTTTCAAATCAAGTAGCGGAAGTTTGTTGTCATCGCAATACTTAAAAATCAGCGCCACAATGCCGCCCTGGGTGTCGTTCAAGCCCAGGATCTTGGACAGCAGCACGGGGCCAAACTCACTTACGGTGGCCCGCAGCTTTACACCGGGTTGATCGCTTAAGGTGAGCAGCTCCACCGGGTAGCCCTGGGGCTTGTATTCGAGGCCCAGCAATTGGGCTCTTTCGGTTATTTTCTCACTGGGCGTTCCGGGTGCGGCAATACCGCTCAAATCGCCTTTTATATCCAGCAACAACACGGGCACGCTGGCCTCACTTAGTCCTTCGCTAATGGCCTGAAGGGTTTTGGTTTTACCAGTACCGGTGGCTCCGGCAATCAACCCGTGGCGGTTCATGGTTTTTAAGGGCAAATAAATATCGGCGCCTTCCACTACCTGTCCGTCCAGCATAGCCCGGCCCAGTTTGAACGCTTCGCCTTTAAACGTATAGCCGCTGGTGATGGTTTCTAAAAACTGCTCTTTGTTGGTCATGATTTGAAAATAAAGAAAATAAGTTTTGGTAAAGTCAGCCGTGAATCAGTTTTCTCCGGTTTATTTTCTCACAATCCATGTAACGGCTATAACCACTTCGTATTTTCCGCAAAATAGTTTGGTATAACTACGAGAATAAGCAAAGCCTGCTTTCCTTAGTTTTGTATAAATGGTATTTAATCCTACTATTCTTTGCATTGACGATGATATAGATGACATGGCTTTCATACAAGAGGCCATCAGATTGCACGATACAGATTTTGAAGTGGTTGAAGCAAAAGACGGCGAGCAGGCCCTGGCCTATTTGCACCAGGCAAAAGCTACCGGCTGCCTGCCCTGCCTGATCATTATGGACATCAACATGCCAAAAATGGACGGAAAAAAAGCCATCCAACTCATCAAGGCTGACAAGGATTTGAGCACCATTCCACTGTTTGTGTTCACCACCTCCTCCAGCCACATCGACAAAAGCTATTTCGAGCTGTACAATGTGCAGTATGTGACCAAACCGAACCATTATTTGGCCTTCACCAAAAAAGTAAGGGAAATGCTGGCGCAGGTATCCCGTACCTAGGTCCTGCACCTGATTTTACGCACAAATCCCGAGTTTGGAAGGATATTTGAATGGTGAGGGCAAAACCAAGTACCGTGGTGACCAACCAAAAAATTCTTTTACTGGACGACAACAAAGATCTGTTGCAAATCATACAGATCATTCTAAAGGGGCAGGGATACGAAACCGTGCTGGCCTCCTGCATTGAAGAAGCCGTCCAAAAAATCAAAATTCACAAACCCGCCCTTATTTTAATGGATGTGTTTATTTCAGAGCAGGACGGACGGGAGTTTTGTTACCAACTGAAAAACGATACTGAAACCAGCAGCATCCGCGTCATTATGATGTCGGGCTACGACCATACACTGGGATTAATGAACCAAACCAGTGCCGATGACTTTATGCAAAAACCTTTTGACTACAACGACCTGCTCAACCGGGTGCAAACCCAAATGAACAGCTACCACCAGGCCTGGGCTTAACGAGTTTGCAGTTTAAAGTTTATAGTTTGCAGTTGGGTACTAAATCCTAACCTTGCCGTCAACAGGCTGTCATATACAAAACCAAATAATAAAGCAGTTCTATATTATCAGCAAAACTACAACCTCCTAAACCACAAACCAGAAACTTATAGGTCTTCCTCCCGTTCCAGCATTAAAATAGCGCTTTGGGGCACGATAAAATATTTTTCGCCCTGATACATGATCTCCGTAGCGCCGCTCAAAAGAAAAATGGCCAAATCGCCTTCTTTTGCCTGCAAGGGCAGATAGCGCACCTGTTCTTCCTGGGCTTTCCAGGGCTCGTCTTCGGGAGGCATGGGAAGGGCATAGCCGGGCCCGATTTTTATAATGTATCCCTGTTGTACTTTTTCTTTTTCCTGAACACCGGGCGGCAGGTATAAACCGGTTTCGGTGCGTTCGTTGGGGCGGGTGGGCCGAATGAGTACACGATCGCCGATGATGATGAGTTTTTTCAATTTATTATCGGGTGTTATGAGCATACAAAATTGTTGGGCCGCAAAGTTATAACCTCGGAGGAAGAATTTTTGATGATTGTATTCAACGAATGTTAAAACGGCGAATGGGCAAATGCGTTAACTTTATTTTTCAATTTAAACCCATTAGTTATGGAAGGAAAAAAAGCCAAGATTTTATTATGTGAAGATGATCCGAATTTGGGAAGTGTTTTAAAGAACTATCTGGAATTAAACGATTATAACGTAACACTGGAGCGTGACGGTCGCCTGGGCCTGGCTGCTTTTCAGCGGGAACAATTCGACCTCTGCCTGCTGGATGTGATGATGCCCAATATGGATGGTTTTACCCTGGCCGAAGAGATCCGGGACATCAACCCCGACGTTCCGCTTTTCTTTTTGAGCGCCAAAACCATGAAAGAAGACATCATACAGGGCTATAAGCTGGGCGCGGATGATTACATTACCAAGCCCTTCGACAGCGAGGTATTGCTGCACAAAATAAAAGCCATTCTCAAACGCAACGAAGAGCTGAACCGCGAAGCAGAGAACAAGGAATTCGACCTGGCTTCTTACCACTTCAACCCAAAGCTGCGGGAGCTTTCGCACAACGGCAAAACCCAAACTCTTTCGCCCAAGGAAAATGAATTGCTGAAAATGCTAAGCGAACACATGAACGATCTTTTGCCGAGAGAGCAGGCCTTAAAACGCATTTGGGGCAGCGATACCTATTTCAACGGCCGCAGCATGGATGTGTACATAGCCAAGCTGCGCAAGTACCTGAAGGATGATCCCAAAATTGAGATCGTAAACATTCACGGAAACGGCTTCAGGCTGGTGGTGCAAGAGTAAGCACCTTTCCCGACCTCCCTAAAGGGGGAGAGCCAAACACAGACCCTCATCGTTTGAAATACGGTAAGCACTCAGACAGGTTGATTGTTTGGGTGCTTTTTAATTTTTACTTTTTCGTTTTGCCATTTTACTTCCTTCCTACATAAGGCGAGGTCTTTTCATCCATCCAGCCCTGCAATTGGCGAAAGGCGGAAACAAAACCTTCAAAACGGTTTTTGGTATCGGGCCACTGAATGTTCTTTTCATACATTTTGTAATAAAGATTTTCATAGGCCGTCCGGCAATCCGCTGTATCGTAAAAATTGTTCTTCCACTCCGGCAACAGGTATTCGTAATACTGCAGTTCAAAACCATTGCCGTACATTTTTAAAAGGCTGGGGGTGCTGCGCACATCCAGGTAAGCGATTTTGTTTTCCAGGGCCCAGGCAAAATAGTGTTCCCAGAAGCGAAAATGATTTTTCATTCGGCCCCGAAGCTCGGCATCGGTTTCCTTCTGCCCGGCTTTGATCCGCCACTGGTTGTTTTGAGGGACAAAAGGGTTTTGAGCAGCCGAGGAAAAAACATTGGGATGGCCTTCAAAACGGTAAACGGTTCGTTTCATTTTATCGGTGCAAACCAATTCTTTTTGACCAATCTTATGAACCATCAACTCCAGGATTTGCTTTTTACGGTTGACCAAAATGAGGTGCTGATTTTTGAAATACCACTTGCCACTCTCAAAAGAACCCAGATAGCTGGAGTAGGTGCCGTCGGGCTGCAAATCAATAAAATGGGCCGCGGTCAGTTCATGATTTTTTACCCCGCCATAAACCGAGGCGTTTTCAATGATTTGTTCCTTGGTTTGGTCTTCGTTGTAGAGCCATACTTTAGCCAGGGGATCCTTGGGCGAAGAGCAGGAAACAAGGGCACAGACCAGCAGGCACAGACCATACCAATGACGGTTTGTTAGAGACAGCTTGTTCATGCGGTCAAAATAGCAAAATAAATTCAGACATTAAAAAGCGTGGGGCCGTTAAAAGAAGGCGGATTTTTACCCAGGTGCTCGTAGGCTTTTGGGGTGGCCTCCCGCCCCCGGGGCGTACGCTTGATAAAGCCCTCCTGGATCAGGAAGGGTTCGTAGACTTCCTCCAGGGTACCGGGCTCCTCTCCTACCGATGTGGCGATTGTGGAAATGCCAACCGGCCCGCCTTTGAACTTATCTATGATGGCTGACAGGATGCGGTTGTCCATATCATCCAGACCATGTTCATCTACATTCAATGCTTTCAAGGCATGTTGGGTAATGCCGATATCTAATTGCCCATCGTTTAGCACCTGTGCAAAATCCCTTACCCTTCTTAACAGCCCATTGGCAATGCGGGGCGTACCGCGGCTGCGGCGGGCAATTTCAGCAGCGGCCTCGGTGGTGATTTCGGCATTTAAAATATGGGCGGCCCGAAGAATGATCTTCTTCAGCGTTTCCGCGTTGTAATATTCCAGCCGGGATTTAATGGCAAAACGGGAAAGCAGGGGCGCCGTTAGCAGGCCGCTACGGGTGGTCGCCCCAATCAAGGTAAAGGGATTGAGATTGATCTGGATGCTTCGGGCATTGGGCCCGCTGTCGATCATAATGTCAATCTTGTAGTCTTCCATTGCCGAATACAAATACTCTTCCACAACGGTGCTCAGGCGATGGATCTCATCGATAAACAAAACATCGTTGGGTTCCAGGTTCGTCAGCAGCCCGGCCAGGTCGCCCGGTTTTTCAATCACCGGCCCCGAAGTTTCCCTGATGTGCACCCCCAGCTCATTGGCCACAATCCGCGACAAGGTGGTTTTACCCAAACCCGGAGGACCATGAAACAACACATGGTCCAGCGCTTCGCCCCGGATCTTTGCCGCTTTGATAAAAATGATCAGGTTTTCAATGACCTGGGCCTGCCCCGAGAATTCGTGGATCTCCCGGGGGCGTATGTTGTTCTCAAACTCCTTATCGGCCGCCGACAAACTGCCGCCATCTGTATTTAAGTTCGGATTTGCCATAGTAAGAAAAGCTATACGCCTGAGGCCCGGGTAAACCCCAAATGGTCACAGGCAATTGCCGCTTGCTGCGGCGGTTTAAATAACTGTAAAACTAAGACTTTTAGCAAACTTCCCAACCTAAGAAATGCTAAAGGTTAAAGTACATTTGAATCTAAAATTGCAGCAAATGAACATAGGCGTTTTAGGAACCGGAACAGTAGGCGAGACGATTGCTACCGCCCTGACCCAAAAAGGGCATAATGTACGAATGGGCAGCCGCACCCCAAACAACGAAACAGCCGCCGCTTGGGTAGAGCGGTCGAACAACCATGCGACCCAGGGCGATTTTAACGATGCCGCGGGTTTTGGCGAGATTATTTTTTTGTGCCTGAACGGGGCGCATGTTTTAGAAGCTTTGAATAGCATTGCCCCGGAGAGCCTGGAGGGAAAAATCATTATTGACATCACCAACCCCTTGGATTTTACCAAGGGAATGCCCCCGCAAATACTGGAGGGGTTGGGCAACTCCAATTCGCTGGGAGAGGAGATACAAAGGGCCTTACCCGACTCCTTTGTGGTGAAGACCCTAAATACCGTAAACTACAAACTAATGGTAGATGCCCGGGAAGTCAACAAAGGCGATCACCATTTGTTTGTCTGCGGCAACAATGCCGATGCCAAAAACAAGGTGAAGCATTTTTTGGTGGACAATTTTCACTGGAAGGCAGATCACCTGATTGACCTTGGCGGCATAGAAGCAGCCAGGGCGGTAGAAGCCATTGTACCTTTTTGGGTCTTGGTTTACCGCTCCCTGGGAACCCCTTTGTTTAATTTCAAAATCGTTCATTGACCTTTTTGCCTCAAGGGCCCGCAGCATGTCGCTCCTTTATTTTGCCTGCAGCTGAACAGCGATCCGCCGGTCTTTCATTCGCTCGGCGTCCGAAGCCGAAGCCGGGGCTTTGGCAAACTCAGACCCATAGCCTTCGGCACCGGTCAACTGGCTGGCATTGGCCCCGGCCGACTTAATGGCATTCAGCACGGTTTCGGCCCTTTGCTGGCTCAGGCGCTTGTTGGTCGCTTCACTTCCGGTTTTATCCGTATAGCCGCCAATTTTGATCCGGGTGTTGGGATACGCTTTCAGGATGGAGACAATATTATTGACCTGTTGTTGGCTCTCTGGTGTAAGGTTGGCACTGCCGGTTTGAAAATTAATGTTGTCAAAATCAAACCATTTGTCTTTGCCTGCCTTGCAGGTTGCATCGTTCAGGCAGTTCACCAGCTTTTCTTCTACTCCCCCGGCATAAGCATTCAGCTCCGTGCCATTGGCCAACCGGACCCTGGTGGCGGTTTTGGTGCCGGCACTTACGTTGCCTCCGGCTGCAGTCCTTTCCCTCATTGCTGCATTATTATCCGTTGTGGTAGCCGTGGTGGTCACCACTTCGTTTTTGTTCTTGCCCCGAGCCACAAAATACCAAACCGCCGCAGCCACAAGCACCAGTAAAGCAACAGACCAAATCCAACCCGTGCCGGTTTTGCCGCCCACCGCCTCGACTTCGCGCCCCACTCGTTCTCTCGTGGATTCGTGTGTTACCCGGTCTCTTACACTGCCTGCGGCGCTGGCGGCCCTATGCCCCATGGAGGCCAGGCTGCCCAAACCCAATAAACTCCCCAGATTTAGCCCCGAAGGCAGGGCATTCAGAATCTCGTCTTTTTGGCTGGTGAGAAAGGAGGTAAACTGCGAAGCGTTCATGTTCTGCTCCTGCGCCTGCTCTCCCAGCCGGCCCATGACCACCGGGGCCGAAAGCCCCATGAGTGAATTGGCCGAAGGCTCCTTGATGCCCGCGTACCGTGCAATGGCATTGCTGACCGTATTGGTTTTATTCCCAAAAAGCCCCGATAAAATGTCGGATCCTCTGGAAACCAAAGTATCCGTATTGGCCGTAAGCATGCTGGCAACCCCGCCGCTGCCGGCAGCGTTGCGGGCCATGGCAAACACCCCGGCATCGTCGCCGGCATGGGCTTTGGCCAAAACGCCGCCCAATAAAGCCGGAACAATTCCGCCCAGGGCTTTTCGGATGTTCCCATGATTTTCGCCCAAAGACGTAGAAGCTTTATTTACAAACTCGTTATTGAATACATCCTTAATGGATTCCACCAGATTAACTGACATAGCGATAAGTTTTAAGTGAGGAATGAAGTATTCAGGGAGTAGGTCTGTGCGTTTCGAAAGCGACGGCTCTATAAATTTAAATCATTATTGCGCATCTATCATCAGGAAATCTCCCGGCCGCCTGATGAGTATAGTTTTAAACTGGTGCGTACGCCGGGTGGGTCAACGCCTTATGCAATTCCCACCAGCAAAGCCGGGTCGGGACAATTGGCCAGGTATTTATCTTTCTCTGAAAACCGACACACGCCGGGGTAGTCTCCTTTGTGACCCTCCATATCCATAATGATTTGAAAATGCAGGTGCGGGGGCCACTGTCCGTTTTCAAAAGGAATTCCAAATTCGGAAAACACATCCCCGCCTTTGATGTTTTGGCCTTCCTGTAAATTCTTTAGCGAGTTCAAACTCAGGTGCCCGTATAAGGTGTGGAAGGTGAGGCCTTCCAGGTGGTGGGTCAAAACAATGGTAGCGCCGTAATCGCCATACGCATTGTTGAAGGCAAAGCTGTGCACCACCCCATCCAGCGGGGCCATCACCCTGGTATAGGGTTTCCCCCATACATCAATACCCAGGTGCAGCCTTCGGGGTTCTTGGCCGTTTGGCGCATCAAACACCCGGCTTCTGCTGTAAATGCTTCGGTGTTCGCCATAGCCGCCAATGCCGTAGGTTGCTCCCGAGGCTTCAAGTTTGGAATGGATATACCGTGTAAACAGGGAGGTATTGTTTAAAATTTCCGCTGTCAGTTCCCTATTCGTTTCCGTGAAATCCAAAGGCAAAAGCTTGTCCTCTTTCTTCAGGGGCACAACGGCATGCAACAAGGCTTTGTGTGGTTTGAGCCGCTCTTCAAAAATTCCCGTTGTCATGCAGTTTCAATTAATACCTTTAGACGTTTCAAGCTAAAATTAAAACAAACCACATGATCAAACGACTGTTTGCCTGTGCCACCCTGTTTTTGAGCATCGGCAGCTTTGCACAAACCAATCCACTGTGGATGCGCTATCCATCCATTTCCCCCGATGGCAAGACCATTGTTTTCAGCTATAAAGGCGATTTGTACAAAGTTGCCAGCACCGGGGGTGAGGCCTATCCGCTTACCCTTCACGAAGCCTACGACTACATGCCGGTTTGGAGTCCTGACGGCAAATGGATTGCCTTTGCCTCTGACCGTTATGGCAATTTCGATGTGTACGTGATGCCTGCCACGGGCGGAGAAGCCAGGCGACTGACCTACCACTCGGCCAACGATTATCCCTACGATTTTTCGGCAGATAGCAAAACCGTTTTGTTTGGAACCAACCGCAACGATGTTTACACCTCGGCCCGGTTTCCGCAGCGGGGCCTTTTCCAAAAACTTTACCAGGTGCCGGTTTCCGGTGGCCGCTCGGTGATGGTCAATTCGGCCGGCGCCGAATTTGCCCGCTTCAACAGCAAGGGCGACAAGATCATTTTTCAGGACCGCAAAGGATACGAAGACGCCTTCCGCAAACACCACACCTCCTCGGTTACCCGGGACATCTGGATCTACGACACCAAAAAAGACGAATACACCCAGGTTTCTTCGTTTGAAGGCGAGGACCGCAATCCGGTCTGGGGCGACAACGACAATACTTTTTATTACCTGAGCGAAAAAAACGGCTCGCAAAATATTTACAAAGGCGTGGTGGGCGGCAACGCCAGCTCCGTGCAGCTTTCCCAATTTAAAGAACACCCGGTGCGCTTTTTAAGCCGGGCCAACGACGGTACGCTTTGCTTTACTTATGACGGTGCGATTTATACCTTAAAAGAAGGCGGCGCACAACAGAAAGTGCCCGTTACCATCAACACCGACACCCGCGGCAACGAGGAAAAGATTCTTCCGGTCAACGCCAACGTGACGCAAACAGCGCTGTCGCCCAACGGAAAGGAAATTGCTTTTGTGGTTCGCGGCGAGGTGTTCGTTACCTCCGTGGAAGGCGGTTATACCAAACGCATCACCAACACCCCCCAGCAGGAAAGAACGGTTCAGTTCAGCCCCGACGGCCGCACCCTGTACTATGCCACCGAACGCGGGAAAAGCTGGGATATTTACAAAGTATCCATTGAACGCAAGGAAGAATCGTATTTCTATGCCTCCACCGTGCTCAAAGAAGAACCGGTGATTGCCACCGAGGCCGATGAATTTCAACCGGTGCTTTCCCCCGACGGCAAGGAAATTGCCTACCTGGAAGAACGGAACATTTTAAAAGTGTTCAACCTGGCAACGAAAAAAAGCAGAACCATAGTTCCCAAAGGCGTGAACTTTTCCTATGCCGATGGGGATTTGACTTATACCTGGTCGCCCGATAGCAAATGGATTGCTTTGAATTCGGCCGAAGGCCAATGGCCCTCCTCGGAAGTGGCGCTGATGAAAGCCGATGGCACCGGGGAGCGGAAAAACCTGACCCAAAGCGGGTTTTTCGACGGCTCGCCCAAATGGGCCTTTGGCGGCAAAGCGCTGTTGTGGGTTACCGACCGCGATGGCAAAAAACCGCTGGCCTTTCAGGGTGCCCGGGAGGTAGATGTGTATGCCATGTTCTTTGATCAGGAAGCCTACGACAAATTCAAATTAAACAAGGATGAATTTGCCCTGCTGAAGGAAAAAGAAGAAAAGGACAAGGACGCTTCCAAAAAAGACAGCAGCCTGAAAATTACGCCTCCAGCCAAATCCTGGGAACCGGTGCTGGAGGGCCTGGACCACCGCAAGATCCGGCTGACCATCAACTCAGGAAATATTTCCGACTACATCTTAAGCAACGACGGCGAAAAATTGTTTTTTATGGCCCGCATGGAAAAGGGCTACGACCTGTGGGTCACCAATCCCCGCACCAAAGAAACCAAGCTGATGGCCAAACTGGATGGCGGCCCCGCTGGCATGAGCCTTTCCAAAGACGGAAAAAACCTGTTTGTGGTCAGCGATGGCCGGATCATGAAGGTGGATGCCGAAAGCGGCAAAGTGGCGCCTGTAACCGTGAATGGGGAAATGGTCTTAAAAGCCGCCGAAGAAAGAGCCTATATTTTTGATCACGCCTGGCGGCAGGTGGCCAAAAAGTTCTACGACCCCACCATGGGCGGCGTGAACTGGAATCAGTATCATGCGCAATACCGGAAATTCCTGCCCCACATCAACAACAACTACGACTTCCAGGAAATGCTCAGCGAGTTCCTGGGAGAACTGAACGCTTCGCATACGGGCGGCCGTTATTCGCCTCCGCAACAAAACACCGATGCCACCGCAAGCCTGGGCATGTTGTACGATGAAAGCTTTGCGGGCAACGGTTTGAAAGTAATGGAGGTGCTGGAAGGCGGACCTTTTGTGAACGCTCAAACCAAAATCAAACAAGGAGTCATCATTGAAAAAATTGACGGTGAAGAGATCAGCAACAACACCGACTGGGCCCGCCTGCTCAATCGCAAAACCGGCAAAAATATTTTGCTCAGCCTCTACGATCCTTCCACCAAACAGCGCTGGGAGGAAACCACAAAACCCATTAGCCAGGGCGAAGAACAGGGATTGCTGTACGACCGGTGGGTGAAAAACAACCGCAAAAAAGTAGAAGAGCTCTCGGGCGGCAAGGTGGGCTACGTGCATGTGCAGGGCATGAACGACGGCAGTTACCGCACGGTTTACGAAGACGTGCTGGGCAAGGCCGGCAACAAAGAAGCCCTGATTGTGGACACCCGTTTCAATGGCGGCGGCTGGCTGCACGATGATCTGGTCACCTTCCTCAGTGGGAAGAAATACCTGGCCATGGCGCCCCAGGGTACCCAGATCAATTCGGTGGAACCTTTTAACAAATGGACCGCACCGTCTACTGTGTTGATGAGCGAAGGCAATTATTCCGATGCGTTTATTTTTCCTTACGCCTATAAAAGCCTGGGCATTGGCAAAACCATTGGCATGCCCGTAGCCGGCACCGGCACGGCGGTATGGTGGGAAACCCAGATCGACCCCACCCTGGTGTTTGGCATTCCCATGGTAGCCACCATTGGCAAAGAAAAAAGACCAACGGAAAACCTGCAACTGGAACCCGACATCAAAGTGGCGAACGACTACAAGTCGGTGCTGAGCGGCAAAGACCCCCAATTGGAAAGAGCCGTGAAAGAAATGCTGGAAGAGATTAAAGTGAAAAAGAAAGACTTTTAAACAACTCAAAGTTTAGAGCCCCGGAATTTTTCGGGGCTTTTTTCTGCTCTTTTCATTATTCTTTAGCAGGTTTCCGCAAGGCGGGTTTGCGGTTGGGGCAGGTCAATGCAGCACAACAATTTTTCCTGCAACACATCCGCCATGGTTTCAAAATAAAGCACTACATCTTCCCGCAGATTTTTTTGCAGCCAGCGAAAGCCGCCCGGCAGTTGTTGCAACACGTCTCGGTCCTGTAAATACTCCAGGCAATGGATGTCGGTAGGGGTCAGGCCAATGGCCTCCAGTTTGGCAATCAGCAGCGAGGCCGGCGCCTGAGTCACTCCGCAATGATCTTCGGCAATTTCGGTCCACTCGCCCAACCCCGTATGGGCATAGCGCAAAATCTCTTCTTTACTTAAATGCGTCACCACCTGCAGCAGATGACCGCAGTTGCAGGAACCATGGTGCCCCCAGGCATAGGGAGCGCCGCTTCGCAGATTTTGGGCTGCCTGCCGCAAAGCGCCAATCAGGGTAAGGTTGGGATGTGCCATCGTATTTATGGGTTTACACGTTCATGGGTTTGCAAGTGGACGCAAACCTAACGAGCCAACCGGCTCGGGATTCCCCGCTTGAACTTCCCACAAGTTTCGTTCCGAAGCGTTACAAAACAATCACAGCAAAAACCGGGAAATGATCTGAGGAAAAACGACCCTCCCAACTTTGCGATAGGGTGGCGTGTTTTAAAACCCTTCCGCCATTTTTTACAAAAATGTAATCGATGGGTTGATCGGTTGTTTCTTTTTGCCCAAATCCATTGAATGTTCCTGCAGGTCCATAGTGTGGCGTGGCACTGATTGATTTAGCATCCGTCAGCCGATCAGGATTTGCTGAATCCACCATTACCTGTATGGGTTCATCCGAAGGCTGTGCATTAAAATCGCCGGTTACAATGGACGGATAAGAGCCGGCTATCTCTTTTATCTTTTTCAAAAGCAGTTTGGCGCTTTCTTTCCGGGCTGTCTTACCCCGGTGATCGAAATGCGTATTGAAGGCAAAGAATTGTTTTTTTGTTTTCCGGTCCCTGAACCGGGCCCAGGTAACAATGCGGGTGATGGCGGCATCCCAGCCCTTGCTGCCGGGCACCGTTGGCTGTTCGGAAAGCCAAAAGGTTTGTGTTTGCAACAACTGCAAACGGGTGGTGTCGTAAAACAGAGCAGAATACTCACCCTTTTGCGCCCCATCTTCCCTGCCCCCGCCGGCGAATTTGTGTGCTGGAAGCCGCTGCTGCAGATCCTCCATTTGATCGTGCAGGGCCTCCTGCACACCTACCAGGTGGGCCTCATGAAACAAGATCTGCGAAGCCACTTTGTCTTTTCGGTACGGCCAGGCATTCAGGCTGTCGGCCGCCGTGTTCAGCCGTATGTTGAAGGTCATGATGTTCAGGGGCTGCTGTGCATACGCTGCCCCGCCGATTAGCAACAAAAGTGATAAAATCATTTTCATGCCGGAAAACTACAGCAATTCATAAAAAAAGGCATCCTTACAGATGCCTTTTTCATTAGCGTATGCATTCGGTACAAAACTTTACCCCACCATTACTGCCTCCTCGTGACGCACAAAGGTTTTGCGATAGAAAAACCAATACACAATGGGAAAGACGAGCAGGGTTAAAACGGTGGCCGTTACCAGCCCGCCAATGATCACCACCGCCAGCGGTTTTTGCGATTCGGAGCCGATGCCGGTAGACAGCGCTGCCGGTAAAAGACCCAGCGCCGCCATCATGGCGGTCATCACCACCGGCCGGGTACGCACCTTCACGCCTTCCAGCACGGCACGTTCCAGCGACATTCGCTGTTTGAGCTTTTTGTTGAACTCCGAAATCAGGATCACCCCGTTCTGCACGCAAATACCAAACAAGGCAATAAAGCCCACGCCGGCCGAAATGCCGAAATTAATACCGGTTACATGAAGCGCAATGATGCCTCCAACAAGGGCAAAGGGCACATTCACCAGCACCAGCATGGCATCCTTTAGATTGCCAAACATGATGAACAACAGCACAAATATGGCAATCAAACTAATGGGTACCACCTGCGACAAGCGCTGCGAGGCCCTAACCTGGTTTTCAAATTCGCCGGTCCAGCCAATGCTGTAGCCCGAAGGCAGCTTGAGGCCTTTCTCCACTTTGGCCTGCGCGTCGGCAATGGTGCTGCCCAGGTCGCGTTCCCGCACCGAAAATTTTACCCCGATAAAGCGTTTGGTGTTGTCCCGGAAAATAAAGGCCGGGCCCGTGAGCTTTTCGATATGGGCAATTTCTTTCAGCGGGATCTTTTCATCCCGCATGGTGGGCACCATTAGGTTGGCAATGTCTTCTTCGTCCTTACGGTACTCGGGGCTGTACCGTACGCGGATGTCGAACTTTCGTTCGCCTTCGTATTTCTCGGTAGCGGTTTTTCCGCCAATGGCCATTTCAATCACCGCCAACGCATCGTCCTTGGTCACGCCGTAAATGGCCATCTTTTCCTCCTCCAGCAACACGCTGATCTCCGGCTGGCCCACGTTGCGCAGAATGCCCACATCTTTAATGCCGGGCACAGGACTGATCTGTTCGATCACCTGATTGGCCAGCTTGTCCAGCACCTCCAAATCATCGCCGTAAATTTTTACGGCATTGGAGGCATTGATGCCCGCTACCGCTTCGGCCACGTTGTCAATGATCGGTTGCGAATAGTTGTATACGATGCCCTGGTATTGCTGCAGTTTTTTGTCCATTTCGGCCACCAGGTCGTCCATGGAAATTTTTCGCCCCCACTCTTCCTTCGGTTTGAGGTTCACCTGCATTTGCACATAATAAAAACCGCTGGGGTCCGTACCATCGTTGGAGCGGCCCGTTTGCGAAAGCACCCCGTTTACCTCGGGGAAGGCCATCAACTCTTTGCGCAGGACGGCCACGGTTTTGACGGTTTCGTTGAGCGAAGTGCTCATGGGCAGTTTGGCCTCCACCCACAGGGCGCCTTCGTTCAGCGGCGGCAGAAATTCCGTACCCATCCACCGGGTTGAAAACAGGGTGAGGACAAGCAAGGCCAAAGCTGCCGTCATGCTGGTTTTTTTATGCTGAAAGCTCCAGCGAAACGATTTTTCGACGGCACGATTGATGAAAAGCACAAAGCGGTTGTTTTTTTCCCGAACGTTTTTGCGCAGCAAAAGGGAGCTTAACACCGGCACCAGCGTCAGCGTAAACAACAGGGCTCCCAACAGGGCAAAACCCAGAGTCCAGGCCAGGGGCGAAAACATCTTGCCCTCGACTTTTTGAAACGAAAAAATGGGCAGCAGCGCCGTAATGATAATGAGTTTGGAAAAGAACACGGCCTTGCCCATTTCGGTGCCGGTTTTTTTGATGAGGCCCAGTTTTGCCAGTCTATTGAACCGCGACATGCCTTCTTTGTGCGCCTTATGGTCCAGCGCCACAAACAAGCCCTCCACCATCACCACTGCTCCATCGATGATGATGCCAAAATCCACGGCCCCCAGCGAGAGCAGGTTAACGCTCATGCCTTTTAGTTTGAGGCAGAAAAACGCAAACAGCAGCGACAGCGGAATGACCACCGAAACAATGACCGTAGTGCGCCAGTCGGCCATGAACAAAAAGACAATCACCGTAACCAGGATGATCCCTTCCACCAGGTTACGGATAACCGTCTTGGTGCAATAGCTAATCAGGTTATCCCGATCATAGAAGGCCACCATCTTCACATCCCCCGGCAACACTTTGGTGTTCAGCTCTTCAATCTTTTCTTTCAGTGCGGCCAATACCTCGCTGGGGTTTTCGTTCTTGCGCATCACCACAATGCCTTCCACCACGTCATCGTGCTCGTTCAGGCCCACCTGGCCCACCCGCGGCGCACTTGCTTCCACCACTTCGGCCACCCGCTTTACCAGCACGGGATTGCCATTGTAGTTGTCGATGATGGTATTTTCAATATCACTGATGCTGTGTAACAGGCCCAAACCCCGCACCACATAGGCCTGTCCGTTCTTTTCAATGATATCGCCCCCCACGTTGAGATTGCTTTTGGCGATGGCCTGGTACACATCCAGCGGCGAGAGGTCGAATTTTTGCAGCTTGACCGGGTCAATGCTGACCTGGTAGATTTTTTCCTGGCCCCCAAAAGCCACCACATCGGCCACACCCGGTACGCTGCGCAATTGCCGGTCGATGGTCCAGTTTTGAATGGTCAGCAGATCGCGGCTGTCCCTGGTCTCGCTTTGCAGGGTGTAGCGGTAAATTTCCCCGGTGGGCCCGTAGGGCGGTTGCACATCGGGGTCCGCCCCCTGCGGCAGTTGTACGTTGCGCAACTGGTTGTTTACCTGTTGGCGTGCAAAGAAGTCGTCCACCCCGTCATCAAAAATGATCTTGATGACTGAGAGCCCAAACATGGTGATCGAACGGACATTGGTTTTCTTTTGCACCGAGTTCATGGACACTTCGATGGGCGTGGTCACAAAACGCTCCACTTCCTCGGCGCTGCGGCCGTTCCATTCGGTTACAATGATGATCTGCGTATTAGTAACATCGGGAAAAGCTTCCAGGGGAATTTTCGCATAACTGTAAATGCCGGCAACCACCAGCACGCCCACCCAAAAAAACGTAAACGCTTTGTTCTTGAGGGAAAAGGCAATAATATTTCGAATGAATTTATTCATCTGTTTAACTGATTGGGATTGAGAAAATAGGATTTGCACAGGCTTTGGCAGCGAACAGCCGCCTGACCCGTCCTGCCGGTTTTGAGCGGCCTCAGTCGTTCAGCGCATCATACACCAGCAATCCGCTTTGGGAGATCACGGTTTCGCCTTCCTGCAAGCCGGAAAGAATATAGGTGTGGTCCCCCGACTGGCGATACACGTCCACGCTCCTTGTTTCAATGTTTTGCCTGTCTTTGAACACCATCACCCAGCTTTTGCTTTTATCGAAAATGACGGCGGAAGAAGGCACGGCCAGCAGTTGCCGGTTCTCTTTATAGCGAATATGCACCGTAGCATTCATTTCAGGCTTGAGCAACAGCGAGTCGTTGGCAATGCGAATGCGCACCTTCATGGCCTTGGTGTCGGGATCGAGCACGTTGAAGATCTTGTCCACCTTACCGGAGAATTTCCGGTCGGGGTAGCTGATGGTGGACACTTCGGCATCCACGCCCTGGCGGATCTTGCCAATGTCCGATTCGTTCACATTCGCCAGCACCCACACGTCATCGATTTGCGCAATGGAAAAGAGGGCATCGGCCCGGTCGCTGCGCAACTGCATGTTGGCGTTAATGTGCTTGTTGATGATAAACCCGCTGATCGGCGCCGTTACATTGTACACCGATCCGGGCCCGACACGGTACACGTTGAACACTTCTTCAATGCGGCGCAGTTCGGCTTTTGCTTTTTGCAGTTCTTTTTCGGCCGCCACCACTTCTTTTTCCGATGTAAGCTTGCCTTCAAAGAGGTCTTTAGCCACCTGCAGGTTTTTCTCGGCCAGCGCCACATCGTTAATCGCATCCATGCGTTCGCGGTCGAAGCCGGCCACTTCGGTACTGCGGATCTGCGCCAGCACCTGGCCTTGTTTTACATAGTCGCCCAGTTCTACGTTCACCTTCACCACCGTGCCGCCCACCAGCGGGTACACATCGGCCTGTTTGTTGTTGTCGGCTGTTACCTTGCCAAATAACTTCATCTCGTTTTCCACGTCCTGCAAACGCACGTTGGCAAAAGCGGTTTGCTTCATCATGGTATCCGACAGAGTAAAGGGTTGCGCTGTTTCACCGGCGTTGTTGGATGTGCCGCAGGAAACCAGTGCATATACCGAAATAAAAAGAAGTATGCTAGGAATTTTTTTCATGGTTGTTTATTTGTAAAGAGGAAAGGAAATGGTG
Organism: Bacteroidota bacterium; assembly: GCA_023392575.1. GTDB lineage: Bacteria > Bacteroidota > Bacteroidia > Chitinophagales > Chitinophagaceae > Flavisolibacter. Next base: position 20,122 of record JAEVYV010000285.1, read on the forward strand.
TAATTGATTTGTTCTGCCGAAAGCAGGAGTTGTTTTCTGACACGGCTGATCTCTGCCAGTGTTTCATTGTAGCTTTCAAAAAAATCAATAAACTCAATCAGGGAGATGTTGCGCTTGCGGAAATTGTCGTTCACGCCATTGATCACATCCGTAAAATCCGATGTGTACAGCTTGCGCACCTTTTGAAACTCCTGGATGCTGAGGCGCATGTTGCTCCAGGCTTCGGTTACCTCCGCATGGATCTCCGTTTGCCTTAGCTGCACATTGTTTTGCGCAAGGGCGGTTTGTATTTGCGCGGCCTTGATATTGCCCTGGTTGCGGTTGCGAATAGGCAAGGGAATGGCAGCCGTGAGATTGACCTGGTTGCGGAAGGCGCCACCGTTTTGATCGTAGCTTAAACCAAGGTTGAGATCGGGCACGGCAAGGCTTTTTTGGTACCTGGTGTTTAGTTCCGCCAGATCGGCCTGCAGGGTGGTGCTGCGCCAGTCGGCACGGTGGGCAAAGGCCAGCGCCTGCAGCGAATCCAGCGGCACCAGTTGTTGCAGGCCCTCCCAATTGGTATTGCTCAAATCGGGAAAAACAAAGCGGTTGGTTTGCAGCAAGACCTGCAACACCCGTTGTTGCGACTGGATGCTCTGGAGCAGGTCGGTCTTGTCGTTATTCAGCTTGATGAACGCTGTCTTTAACCGAACGACGTCCTTCAGCGCCACATTGCCTTTTTGCGCCTGCTGCTCAAACTGGCCGATGAGTGTATCCAGTTGCCCCAGCTGCGTGTTGTATTTCTGCAGGATCTGCCAGTCGAAATACACGCCGTAAAAGCTGCTGTACAACTGGTATTTCAGGTTGCGCAACAGGTCCTGCAACTCCTGCTGTGCAAGAGCGGTATTTCCTTTGGCCAGGGCGATCTCTTTTTGTTTTTTGCCCCCCAGCAAAAAAAGCTGCTCAAGGGCAAAAGCCTTTTGTCCCTGGCGGGAAACATGAAAATACTTGTTATCCTGAGGATTGACGGCGTTCAGTTCGGCACTGAGCACCGGATTGGCATAAAGGCGTGCCTGAAGCTCCAGTGCTTGCTGCGCCTCCACATTATATTGGGCGGCAAGCACAGATAAATTTTGCTGCAAAAACTGCTTTTCTGCTTCGGGCAGCGAAAGTTTCAGGGTGTCCTGTGCGCCGGCTTGTCTGCCACACAGCATAGCCAGCACGTACAGGGCCCACCTGTATCGTTTGATGTACATAAAAAAGGATTAGACGTTAAATACTAGTTCTTTGATTGGCCAAAGCAGGCCCAATCATTTTGCAATGCATTAAAAAAATCAGCTAACAAATACCCCGAAAGATTCGGGAGGCGGAGAAAGAAGGTCCTCTGCAGCCGCCGGAAGGATGCGGTAGCCAAAGGATGGGTATTCGGTGCTTGAGAGCTGGGGTAAAGAATGAAGCTTTACTTCAAAACTGTTGAAACAAATGCAGTTTTGAAGTTTGTTCAAATGAAAAAAATGCGGCTGGTCGTCGTCCTCGTCGTCCGGTGTGTTTTGCTGGTGCCCCATCACACCTTGCAGCATATATTCCACCACACTGTTCACATCATCGATCTGCACACCCTGCTTGTCGTACAAATCCCGTTCTTCCACCACAGGAAAGAACATGGAGGTGTTGACGTGTGAGAGCAGCAATATGAAGGCCAGCAGTTGTTTCACGAAACGCAAAATTAGAAGCGTTAAAGCAACAAACTGTTAAAGTTGTTTACCAGGGGATAAAAAAAGCACCATTTTTCAATGGTGCTTTCCAGATAATGTTTTTTAAATCCTTACACCACCACGTTCACCATTTTGCCCTTTACAAAAATGAACTTCTTTAAGGGCTTGCCTTCCATCCATTTTTGCACCACGGCATTGGCCAGCACTATTTCCTGCACCTGCTCCTGCGTGGCATTCAAATCCAGATTGATCTGCGTACGCAATTTTCCGTTTACAGAAACGGGGTATTCCTTAGTGGTTTCGATCAGGTATTTTTCTTCAAACTTTGGAAAAGCAGCGTCAAGGATGGTCGTGTCGTGCCCCAATTGGTGCCATAGTTCTTCGCTGATATGCGGGGCATAAGGCGCCAGCAGCACCAGCAGCGGTTCCAGAACCTCCCGCTTGTGGCATTTCAGATCCGTCAGTTCGTTTACACAAACCATAAAGGCACTGACCGCAGTGTTGTACGAAAACCGCTCGGTGTCTTCTTCAATTTTTTTAATGGTGCGGTGGAGTGCTTTCCATTCTTCGGGGGTGGCTTTTTCTTCGGTTAGGAGCGATCCTTTTTGTTCGTCAAAAAACAAACGCCACAGTTTTTTCAAAAAGCGGTGAACGCCTTCAATGCCTTTGGTGTCCCAGGGCTTGCTCATCTCCACCGGTCCTAAGAACATTTCGTACATGCGGAAGGTATCAGCGCCGTATTTGTTGACCAGATCATCAGGGTTGACAGTATTGAACTTTGACTTGGACATTTTTTCCACTTCCACACCGCAGAGGTACTTGCCACCTTCTAAAATAAATTCCGCATCTGCAAAATCGGGTTTCCAGTTTTTAAAGGCATCCACGTCCAACTCTACGCCATCCACCAGGTTTACATCCACGTGCAGTTCATCGGTTTCATATTGTTCTTTCAATCCGGATGATACGTATTGGTTGGTGCCTCTTACTCTGTAAACAAACCTCGAACTTCCCTGTATCATGCCCTGGTTCAACAACTTCTTATACGGCTCATCAAAACCAATCAATCCTAAATCATACAAGGCCTTTGTCCACATGCGACTGTACAGCAAATGCCCCACAGCGTGTTCGGTCCCGCCCACATACAAATCCACCTGGTTCCAGTAATCGCTGTGTTTTTTATCACAGAATGTCGCATCGTTGTGCGGGTCCATGTAGCGCAAAAAATACCAGGATGAACCGGCGTAGCCCGGCATCGTATTGGTTTCCAAATGCTGCGCCGTCCATTCGGGAACGTTGGCCAGCGGCCCCTCGCCTTCCGGACCGGGTTTATAGCTTTCCACGTGCGGTAGCTCCAGGGGCAGCTCGCTTTCGTCCAAAGGATAAGCCACGCCATCGATCCATTTAATGGGAAAGGGCTCGCCCCAATAACGCTGGCGGCTAAAGGCAGCATCGCGGATCTTATAATTGGTTTTGCGCTTGCCGATGCCCATTTCTTCCAGCTTATCAATCACAACATCAATCGCCTGGCGCATCACCATGCCGGTGATGAAGCCGCTGTTGGTCAGCACCGCATCTTTGGTGGGGTTGGCTTCTTCTCCGTTGTAGGCATCGCCCAAAATATTGGTGATGGGCAGGTTGAAGTGTTTGGCAAACTTGTGGTCGCGTTCGTCCCCGCTGGGCACCGCCATTATGGCGCCGGTGCCATAACCCGCCAGCACATACTCCGAAATCCAGATAGGGATTTTTCTTTCATCAAACGGATTGACCGCATAAGCGCCGGTAAACACGCCGCTGATTCTTTTTTCAGCCATGCGCTCCCGTTCGCTGCGGCTTTTTACATACGCGATATAGTCTTCAACAGCTTGTTTGTGTTCTTCTGTAGTGATCTTCTCAATCAGGTCATGCTCCGGCGCCACCACCATAAAGTCCACGCCAAAGATGGTATCGGGGCGGGTGGTGTACACCCGCAGCGTGTAGTCGTGCCCGGCAATCAAAAAATCAATTTCCGCTCCCGAGCTCTTTCCGATCCAGTTGCTTTGCATTTCCTTCATGGCATCGCTGAAGTCAACGGTTTCCAGGCCTTTCAACAAACGGTCGGCGTATTCGGTGATGCGCAAGTACCACTGGCGCAGCTTCTTTTTTACCACTGGATGCCCGCCGCGTTCGCTCACGCCGTTCACCACTTCATCGTTGGCCAGCACGGTGCCCAGGGCCTCGCACCAGTTTACCTCCCCGTAGCCGCAATAGGCCAAGCGGTATTCCATTAAAACGGTTTGCCTGGTTTTTTCGGAAAAGCTGTTCCAGGCTTCAGCCGTAAAGGTAACCTGAGGGTATTCGGGTATCTGGAACTGCGAATCGGGAATGGGGTAGTTTGCATTTCCTTCCTTCTCAAATAGTTTAACCAGTTCCTCAATGGGCTCGGCCTTGTCGGTCTTCCGGTTGTACCAGCTTTTAAACAACTGCAAAAAGATCCACTGGGTCCATTTATAATATTTGGGATCCGAGGTTTTTACTTCCCGGCTCCAGTCGTAGCAAAAACCAATTTTGTCCAGCTGGCTGCGAAAGGTGGCAATATTTTTTTCCGTACTCAGGGCCGGATGCACCCCGTGTTCCAGGGCGTACTGCTCGGCAGGCAAGCCAAAGGCATCGTACCCCATCGGGTGCAGCACATTAAATCCCTTGAGCCGTTTGTAGCGGGCAAAGATGTCCGAGGCGATATAGCCCAAAGGATGCCCCACATGCAGGCCGGCGCCGCTGGGATAGGGAAACATATCCAGCACATAATACTTGGGCTTTGCAGATTCGTTCGGCACTTTGTAAACGCCTTTTTCGATCCACTGCTGCTGCCACTTTCGTTCAATATCTCTGAAATTGTACTCCATTATAAGTCGTAAGTTCTACGTTATACGTTTAAAGTTTTTTATATACCCTGCTTTATTACTACTATTTGGCGTCTGTTGCCCCGATAGCTATCGGGGCACTCTTGTACGTTAACAAGGCCTTCAGCTTTCGGCCGTCAGCCATCAGACGTTGCAACGAACCTTCGGTTTTCTTTCTGATGACTAAGAGCTAATGGCGGATAACCCCATAGAATCACCGAACGTACAAGTGAGTGATCCGCCGGTGGTCGGACGCAGCACAACGAAAGATGATAGTAGCAATGCCGTTGATTACATCATATCCCGCTTCTGAACCTTCCTAATATTTTGCAAACTCACCTTGTTTGCCCTTTAATAAAACAATATTTTCAACAGGCAACCGTTAGGGAAACGCAAAAATAGCAGTTTCGGCCGTTTAATCTTTGCAAAACCCCCAGCCTGACCTCCATGCTAAGCACCAATCCTTTATTTTTGTTGACCTCAAAAAAACGAACGCATGGCTCAATCAAGCAAAGCAGCTGCACGACGTGGAAAACCATCCTATGTAATGTCGATCATTGGTGTCACCCTGGTACTTTTTTTATTAGGGATTGTGGGCTGGCTAGTCATCAACGCCACCAAGTTGGGTGACTATTTCCGGGAAAACGTGGAAGTAAAGGTGCACCTGCGGGGTGATGTATCGGCCAAAGACAGTCTGGCCCTGATGCACTATTTTGGTTCTCAGCCCTACGTAAAAAAATACAGTTTCATCACCAAAGAGGCCGCCCGGGCAAAATACCTGGCCGATGGCAACGAGGACTGGAACAAAATTTTGGACTACAACCCCCTGCCCAACAGTATCTATTTCAACATTAAAAAAGAATATGCCGAGGTGGACTCGCTGGAAAACATCCGCAAAAACATCGAGCAAACCCAGGCTGCCCTGATTACTGATGTGCAATACCCCAAGGAACTGGTGACCAACCTCAATAAAAACCTCCGCAACATCAGCTTCATTTTGTTAACGGTGGCGATTGTTTTGGCAATTGTGGTCATTGTTTTGATCGACAACACCATCCGCCTGGCCATGTTCAGCAACCGCTTCCTCATTAAAACCATGCAAATGGTGGGAGCCACCCGCGGCTTTATTGCCCGGCCACTGAACATCAGGGCTATTATCAACGGGGCCCTCAGTGCGCTCATTGCCATTGCCCTGATCTATATCCTCATTACCCTGGCCGGCAACCTGGTGCCCGAGATCAAGGTGGTGCATTCCAACACGACCATGTTGCTGCTTTTTGCCGTGTTGATCATCATTGGGATTACCATTACTTTGTTCAGCACCTACCGCAGTGTGTTGAAATACCTGCGTATGAAGCTGGATGAACTGTATTAAGAGTTTGTAGTTTATGGTTTGTGGTTAGCGTATTTACTTTCGTAGTTTACCAATAGCAACCCGCTCCCATGAATAAAGTTTTTTATATTACTTAGACCAACCATAAACTACAAACCACAAACCATAAACTTTATTAAGTTTGTTTCATGAAAGAAAAAAGAGCTACCACCACAGTAAAAAAAGAAACCTCCGGCATTGGTTCTTTATTTGAAAAAACCAATTATACCTGGATGCTGATTGGCGCCGGAGTGATGATCCTTGGTTTTTTATTAATGGCCGGTGGCCGCAGCGAAGACCCCAACGTTTTTAACCCCAACGAAGTATATAGTACCCGGCGCATCACCATTGCCCCCATAGTCATTCTGGCCGGTTTTGTTATTGAAATCATTGCCATTTTCCGGCAGCCTAAAAACAGTTAATATAGTACACGAATTTTCCGCACGAATGGCTAACCACTAGCCTTAGAAAAGAGGTTCGTGGAATTCGTGGCCTTAATTCGTGTCATCCCTTTTAAATCCCTTAGATGAGTATTATTGAAGCCATCATCATTGCCATAGTGGAAGGCCTGACAGAGTTCTTACCCGTTTCTTCCACCGGCCATATGATCATTACCAGTTCCCTGCTGGGTATTGAAACCAATGAATTCACCAAGGTATTTGAAGTGGCCATACAACTGGGTGCTATTTTGGCAGTGGTGGTCCTTTACTGGAAAAAATTTTTTGATTTCAGCCGCTGGCAGTTTTATGCCAAGCTGATTGTCGGCGTAGTGCCGGCTCTGCTCTTTGGCTTTTTGTTTGGCGATGCCATTGATGCCCTGCTGGAAAGCCCGCTAACGGTGGCGGTGAGCCTGTTGCTGGGCGGTATTGTTTTATTGTTTGTGGACAAATGGTTCAACCAGCCCATCAAACAACCTTCGGATATTTTGGGACTGGAGGTCACCAAGGACGAACTGATTGAAGCAGATGAAAAACTCACGTATAAAAAATCCTTGCTCATCGGAATGTGGCAGGTGTTGGCCATGGTTCCCGGCGTCAGCCGCAGCGCCGCGTCCATCATTGGCGGCATGCAGCAAAAACTCACCCGGAACTTTGCGGCGGAGTTTTCGTTCTTTCTTGCCGTACCCACCATGTTTGCGGCGACGGCCTATTCCCTTTTTGTAAAAAAATGGGGAGGTAACGGCATCGCAAAAAAGGGGTATGAGCTGATCCTGGAAAACCAACAAAACCTGTATGCCTTTGTTATCGGCAACGTGGTCGCTTTTGTGGGAGCCATCCTCGCTATCCGTTTTTTCATCAACTATTTAAAACGCTACGGCTTCCGGGTGTTTGGCATTTACCGCATTGTGGTAGGCGCCATCCTTCTTGTCTTGCTGTTCACAGGCTATATGTAATACTAGACCGCTGTCGGGGAAGCAATCGTGAAACGGGAAACGGCAGACGTGAAACAGAGGCTGCTTTTCATTCTGTCATCTATCATCTATTACCACTCATCTTGATAGCTGTCTGGCGTAAGGCAATCTTTTATATTTCTTCCTTTGACTACGATAAACCAAACAACAACACTAAAAAATCCTGCTCTGAAGGACGGGCGCCGTCCTCGTCCGGTGACGTTGAAAAGATGGCCGGCCTACAAACCCAGGGCCCTGATCACAAGCCGGGCACAAGGCATTCGCTATCTGAAATAATACAATGCACATCAAACTTTAAAAAAGACATCATTCGTGATGTCTTTTTACTTTTACCCCTCAGGCACGCCCCGCGACCCTGATCTTAATTCAACCGATATGCAAACGGCATCCAAAAAAGTAATCAACGGCTGGGCCATGTACGACTGGGCCAACAGCGCTTATTCGCTAGTGGTGGTTTCGGCGCTCTACCCTTCCTACTTCATTGCCATCGCACCCGAAAAAGTAGAGTTCTTGGGCCGGTCGTTCGATCGGTCGGCCCTGGCGTCCTACATGATTTCTTTTTCCTTTTTTATCATTGCCCTCATTTCCCCCATCCTTTCTTCCATTGCCGATTACAAAGGCAATAAAAAATCGTTCATGAAGTTTTTTTGCTACCTGGGCGCCATCGCCTGCGCCGGCCTCACCTTCATGACCGCCCAAACCATAACCTTTGGCATTGTCTGTGCCATATTGGGCGCTATTGGCTTTGCCGGAAGCATTGTCTTTTACAATTCTTACCTGCCCGATATAGCCGCCGAAGTCGACCAGGACCGCATCAGCGCCAAAGGGTTTGTGTTGGGCTATGTGGGCAGTGTTTTATTGATGGTATTCTGTATGGCCGCCATCATCCTGAACGATACGCTGAATCTGGGCTGGGGGGCATGGCCGGTCCGGCTGTCTTTTCTGGCCGTAGGGCTTTGGTGGGCCGGCTTTGCCCAAATCACTTTTCACCGGCTGCCTCAGTCCAGGCCATCGAAGCAACATCCCGAATACAGCATTTTCACCAACGGGTTTCACGAATTGCGCAAAGTATGGAGCCAGTTCAAACACCACCCCATCATCAAGCGGTTTTTGATCAGTTTTTTCTTTTACAACATGGGTGTGCAAACCGTTATGTACCTGGCCCCCTATTTTGCTTCCGATGAATTGAAAATGGAGTCTTCCCAACTGATTGTTACCATTGTCATCATTCAACTGGTGGCCATCTTCGGGGCCCTGCTTTTTGCCCGGCTGTCAAAACGAACAAACAACCTTTTTACGCTGGGCGTGATCATCCTCATCTGGATCGGCATTTGCCTTTTCGCCTATTTTGTACAAACAGCGATGCAGTTTTACCTGCTTGCTTTTTGCGTGGGCCTGGTGATGGGCGGCATTCAATCCATGTCGCGGTCCACCTACTCCAAGCTCCTGCCCCCAACCAAGGACACGGCGGCTTATTTTAGCTTTTACGATGTGTGCGATAAGATTGGTCTGGTGCTGGGAACACTAACGT
>JAEVYV010000010.1 GCA_023392575.1 Bacteroidota bacterium
CATTTACCAGGCCTGGTACGACAGTCTGGAAAAACAGATTTGGGGCGATGAATTGGGTCGTGTAAACAAAACCGTTACCTGGCCGGTGGAACAAACCTTATTAGAGGCCCTAAAACGGGATTCGGCATTTCGCTTTATTGACAACATCAACACGCCAGAGGTGGAAACCCTGAGCCAGCAAATAACCGCCAGCTTTAAACTGGCCGCTGAAGGTTTGGTTAAAGAAGAAGCCGAGAACGGGCTGGTGTGGTGGAAGCACAAGGGCAGTGTTATCTTGCACCTGCTGCGGGAGTCATTGTTGCCCTTTGGCAGAACCGGCATTCAAACCGGCGGCTGGGGCAATGTGCTGATGGCTCATACAAAAACGCACGGCCCCAGCTGGCGCATGATCGTTCATTTAACCAAGGATACCGAGGCCTATGGCGTTTATCCTGGCGGGCAAAGCGGTAACCCTGGCAGTAAATACTACGACAATTTCATCGATGATTGGAGTAATGGTCGGTACTACACTTTGTGGATGATGAAAGAAGAGGAAGCGAACGACAAACGCATCATTGGAAAACTAACTTTTACCAACTCCTGATACCTGATTTACAACTATGAGACTTTTACTTGCCAGCTTACTCACCACCGTCCTGGCTTATGTTGCCGGAATGTTCCTGCCCTGGTGGAGCATTGCCCTCATTGCTTTTTTGGTTGCCTTTTTACTGGTACAAAACATTGCCGCTGGTTTCTTATCCGGCTTCCTTGGCATTTTTCTATTGTGGGGCGTCCTTGCTTTGTGGATCGACCTGAAAAACGAAAGCATCCTGTCGCACAAAATAGCCCAACTGTTTCCCTTGGGTGGCTCGTCGGTATTACTAATATTGGTCACGGCATTGGTGGGAGCCTTGGTGGGTGGTTTTGCCGCCATGGCCGGAAGTTCTTTGCGGCCCGCCAGGAAAAAGAAGTAATACCAAACGGTTATCGGGATGACAGTTGATAGATGACAGAGGGGAAAGAGGCTACTGCTGTCTCACGTCTGCTGTTTCACGTCTCCCGATGATTTTTTCTGACAGGGTTTGATATAAGCTGTTAAATAAGTTTCAATTTTACGAACGCCCATCTAAAAGCCTGTTGGTGGATTTATTTTCGTTTTTTACATCTGCTTATGAAACGAATTGTATTTTCCCTCTTGCTGTCATTGGCTGTACTGCTAGCACATGCCGGCAGCATTTCCGGTACCATTACCGATACAAAAGGAACCATCCTGCCTTATGCTTCCATCACGGTAAAAGGAACTTCCAAAGGCGCCATAGCCAATAGCCAGGGAAAGTATATCCTCCATCTCAATCCCGGCACCTATACCTTGCTTTGCCAGTATGTAGGCTACAAGTCGGAAGAAAAAAAAGTAACCGTTGGGGCCGAAAACAGCGTGGCTGATTTTCAACTGGCGGTGCAGGAACTGCAAATGGCGGAAGTGGTCATTAAAAGAGGAGAGGACCCTGCGGTTGAAATCATCCGGGAAACCATTAAGAAAAGAAATTTGTACAATAACCAGGTTGATTCGTTTACGGTGGATGTTTACATCAAGGGGTTAATGCGTTCCAGAGGCATGCCTGACAAGTTCTTCGGACAAAAAATAGATAAAGGCGACATGGCCAAAGAAGGCATTGACTCGGCCGGCAAAGGCATCCTGTTTCTTTCCGAGTCGCAAACAAAGGTTTCGTTTACCAAACCAAACAACATAAAATACGAAGTGATTTCTTCCCGGGAAAGCGGCGGCGGCTATGGATTGAGTTTTCCCTTCTTTATTAATTTTTATACCAATAATGTTTCGGTATTCAGCAACAACCTGAATCCCCGCGGTTTTATTTCGCCAATCTCGGACAATGCCTTTCATTACTACCGGTTCCGGTACGAAGGAAATTTTTTCGAAGGCAATAAAATGATCGACCGCATTAAAGTGACACCGAAAAGAAAGAACGAACCACTGTTCAGCGGCTATATACAGATCATTGACGGCGAATGGCGCATACACAGCCTGGAATTAGCCACCACCAGTGACTACCAGCTGGAACTGATCGACACGTTGAAAGTAACGCAAATACATTCCCCCATTACCGATGATATTTGGCGAACACAAAACCAGGTGGTATATGTAGCCGTTAAAAAGTTTGGCTTTGATATGGCGGGCAACTTTTTGAATGTGTACAGCAATTACAATTTGAACCCCGGCTTCGGAAAGAAACATTTCAACCGTATCCTGATGTCGTACGATACGGCCTTTAATAAAAAAGACAGCAGCTATTGGAATGCGGTGCGGCCCGTGCCTTTGGAGCCTGATGAAAAACAAAACTTTGTTTTTAAGGACAGTGTGAGCAAGGCCTACCGGGATTCGATGTATTCCAAACGAAACATTGACTCGCTGCGTAAGAATCAAAAGCCGGTACAGTTTCAACACTTTTTTTGGGGTGGCGTAAGCCGTACGATTTACTCACCGAAACGCTTTACCACTTACCGCCTGGAGCCCCTGGTAAAAGAACTGGAATACAATACCGTGGAAGGATTGAGTATCAACGTGGATCAATCCTTAAACATCAGGCCGAGGAAAGGCGCCAACAACTACAACATCGGTTGGAACACCCGTTACGGCATCAGCAACAGCCATCTCAATTCTTATGCAAACTTCACCATCCGCCCCAAACAAGATTACTTCCGCAACCGATACCTGCAATTCTCGGGCGGTAAGCGTTTGTCACAGATCAACAGGGACAATCCCATTGATGCCCTCACCAACAGTCTTTATACACTATTGGCCAAAAAAAATTACATCAAGCTTTATGAAGCCTGGTTTGGCGGAGTGGAATACAACAACCGGTTTGAGAACGGCTTGCAGTGGAACATTAACGCTACCTACGAGGATCGCCTTCCGCTTCAAAACACTACCGACTTTTCTTTCTTCAATAAAGAAAAAGTCCTCTTACCCAATCATCCCTACGAACTCGCCGATGTTCCGTTCAGCCGGCACAAGGCGCTGGTAGCGGCCCTCACCTTAGCCTACCAGCCGGGCCAGCGTTATATTCAGTATCCTACCCGTAAAGTGCCGATTGGGTCGAAGTATCCAACCTTTGAGCTGCAGTACGCCAAAGGCATTCACGGTGTTTTGGGCAGCGATGTGGACTTTGACAAATGGAAGCTTTCGGTTTATGATAATATGAACCTGAAGATAGGCGGTGAGCTGCGGTATAAAATAAGCGCCGGCGGCTTTTTGAATGATGCCCGTGTGGGGCTGCCTGATTTCCAGCACTTCAACGGCAATCAAACCTTTTATAATTTCAACTACCTGAATAGTTTTCAACTGGCGCCTTATTACCGCTACAGCAATACCGAAAAGCTTTACGGGCTGTTGCATCTGGAACACCACCTTAACGGCCTGCTCACGAACAAAATTCCGTTATTAAACCAACTGAAATGGAACCTGGTGCTGGGAGCCAACACGTTTTATGTAAACCGGGATAACTATTACGTGGAGGCCTTTGCCGGACTGGAAAACATCCTGAAGCTGTTCCGGGTGGACTTTGTAACGGCTTACCAGGCGCAGCCCGGTCATAGCTTTGGGGTGAAGGTAGGGTTGGGC
>JAEVYV010000180.1 GCA_023392575.1 Bacteroidota bacterium
CGGTGTTGCTGTTGTTGTTTGCCGGCATGGGCTTCCGGGTGTTTGTAGATGCCTATGAAATTCCGTTGATGATTCCCATGCCCATTGTGGAAGGCTTGGGTGTGATTGGGCTGATCATGATTGTGCTGGAGGCAGGGCTGGATTTGAAGATCACCCGGGACAAGCTGCCGCTGATCAAAAGCTCGTTTTTGGCAGCGCTCATTATATTGCTCATATCCACGGCAGCCATCTCGGCCATTTTGTATTTCTGGCTGAAGGAAGACCTTACCCGCTGCATTGTGTATGCCCTGCCCTTGTCCATCATGAGCAGCTCCATTGTGCTGCCCAGCATTCATCCGCTGACGCAGGAGAAAAAAGAATTCCTGGTGTACGAAGCTTCGTTTTCCGACATCCTTGGCATTGTTTTGTTTAACTACTTCACCGCCCGGGAAATCCTCACCATGAAATCCATTGGCATCTTTGGCGGCAACATTGTGGTGGCGGTTGTTTTATCGCTGCTGCTTTCGTTTTTGCTTTTCCTCATCCTGGCCAAAACCAAACTAAACGTCAAGTTCTTTTTGGTGTTTGCCCTGCTGATCCTGATCTACTCGGGCGGCAAGCTGCTGCATCTGCCTTCGCTGCTCATTATTTTGGTGTTTGGCCTGATGATCAACAACTGGGAGCTAATTCCGCTGAAAAAGCTGTCCCGCGTTTTTCCACAAGCCGAGGTCGACTCCATCCGGGAATTCCTGCACTCCATTACGGCCGAATCATCTTTTTTGATCCGCACCTTTTTCTTTATTCTTTTTGGCTTTACCATCGATCTGGATTTTTTGTACAACCAGGAGGTGCTGGTTTTGGGCAGCTTCATTGTCATCGCCCTGTTTTTGGTGCGGCTGCTCTACCTGCGCTTTTACCTCAACACCAAGATCTTCCCCGAAGTTTTCTTTATTCCCCGGGGCCTCATTACCATTGTTTTGTTTTATAAGATCCCTCCTCATTTAAAACTTACTACATTTAATGAGGGCATTTTGTTTTTCATTATCTTAACTACAGGCATCATCCTCTCCATTGGCATGATCCTGTACAAAAAGAAAAGTGCCGAAATTGTGGAAGAGCCCCAATTTGCCGAACGAACTGACATATTATGAACCTGACCCACTTTAAACCCTACACAAAGCAGGATATATTGTCGCTGGTAAAACTTCGCCGTTTTGAAACCAAGTTGGGTGAACGGGTACAGGTGCTGCCCCACAGCGCCGAGGTAGCTGCCTCCATCAATAACCTACAAGCCCGGTATGTACTCATTGGCATTCCCGAGGACATTGGGGTACAGGCCAACTACGGCACCGCCGGAACCGGCACCGCCTGGCTTTCTTTTCTGCAGGCCTTCCTCAACATTCAAAGCAATGATTTTTTGGAGGGAAGTGAGGTTGCCCTGATCGGTCATTTCGATTTTGGCGATATTCAATACCTGATCGACAAAAACGCCGACAATGAGGAGGAAAAAATTAAAGCCTACCGCCATGCAGTCAACACCATTGACGAGGAAGTGGAGGGGCTGGTAAAGCTGGTGGCCGCCCAGGGCAAGATTCCCATAGTTATTGGCGGGGGGCACAACAATGCCTATCCACTGATAAAAGGCACGGCCAAGGGGCTGCACCAGGCCCAGAAACTGGATCTGCCCCAGATCAACTGCATTAACCTGGATGCCCATACCGATTACCGCCCCGCCGAGGGAAGACACAGCGGCAACGGCTTTCGCTACGCCGAGGATGATAATTTCATGCAGAAATACTGCGTAGTGGGCATTCACGAAAACTACCTGCCCCAAAACGTATGGCTGGACATCGTGAACAATCCCTTTATCGACTGCATTACTTACGAGGATATTTTTATTCACGAAAAAAGAAGCTTCCGACAGGCTGTGTCACATGCCATTGAATTTACCGCAGACAACTATGCCGGCATTGAACTGGACCTGGATTGCGTGGAAAACGTACTGAGCAGCGCCGGCACCCCCGCCGGCATCACAGCGCTGCAGGCCAGACAGTACCTCAACCTTTGTGCAGCGCATGTGCGTGCCGCCTACCTGCATATTTGCGAAGGCGCCACCCGCCTTGCCAGCGGAAAAACCAGCGACACCACAGGAAAACTAATCAGCTACCTGGTGAGTGATTTTATAAAAATGCACAGATCCCGTTCAACAAACAGTTAGGGCCTGGCCACACTCGGTCTGGGTTAAAAAAGGCTGCACTGCGTCTTGTTTGCAAGAAAAGGGAAACATATCGCCTCTTTTCCAAAAACGTGTAAAGTGTTGACTCCTGTTTATTCCACATTGGCCTTTGACGGCAAGATTTTAATTTGAAGTAACCGGTCATAAGCAGTTGCGTTTCAGATACTTTTGACTTTGTCTGCTGCAAGGTGCTTGGTTATAAAGCAATTGCAAGAAATAGAAGAACAAACAAGCAGCAAGCGGGCAAGGTCTTATTTTCGGAATGAAAATTCTAGCAAACAAATGCCTCTGACTTGAAAAACAAGGTTTTGCGTTCTTGATCTGTGGGGATATTGAATATTTTAGACTAGCGCAGCAATACAATCATCCTGCATCTGA
The DNA here is from genome assembly GCA_023392575.1 of Bacteroidota bacterium. GTDB lineage: Bacteria > Bacteroidota > Bacteroidia > Chitinophagales > Chitinophagaceae > Flavisolibacter. The sequence goes on from JAEVYV010000180.1 coordinate 2,594, forward strand.
ATACCTCAATCAATTTATCACTAGCCTTTTAAAATTTGATCATTCATGGACGCCAGACCAAAACTGAAAGTAGAGCTTAGAAAGACAGATAAGGTACTGGAAGTGTTGTGCCTGATGGCATTAGTTAGCCTGTGGGTGGGCACCGTCGCGGGCTTTTCCCAATTGCCCGAACAAATTCCCTCCCATTTTAACGCATCGGGGAAGGCAGATGACTTCAGTGGCAAAACACACATCTTTTTTCTTCCGGTGGTCGCCACCATTCTTTACATAGCCTTGACCATTCTTAACCAATACCCCCACCGCTATAACTACACAACCGCCGTTACCCATGAAAACGCTAAACCGTTGTATGCCTCCGCCACAAGGTTGGTCCGGGTCTTGAAACTGTCCGTCATTCTTATTTTAAGCGGCATTGTTTTTATGACCTATAAATCTGTAGGGAATCGTACAGAAGGACTGGGCGCCTGGTTTCTCCCCGTTTCTTTGGGGTTGATGCTGGTGCCCACCATCGTCTATCTGCTGAAACCCTCGAAAACAAAACCATAAACAGAACGGCAACGAAACAACAGCCTTGGTTTTGTTTGGACAGAATCAAGGCTGGATGCAGGGAAATGCCGAGAGCGAAGAAGCCAAAGAAATTTTTATTTAAATTTAATGACATATATTCTGGTGAGGCGACCCGTCAGGTTCCTGCCCTGGAAAACGGCAAACATTTATTAAAGCCTCTTATATGTTCAGGCTCCTATTCTTTCTGGTGCTGGTTTGGTTGCTGCCGGTGGCTGGCTGCCGGCCCAAACACCGCCCGCCCTCTCCACAAGCCATTGGTGCCATCCATCTAAAACGAGGACCCATTGTTTCCTGCGGCCCCACCGACGGACAGTTTGGTCGGGCTGATTTTAAAACCTCCTGCAGCGAAAAACTGCGGCCCGAGTTCAACCTTGCCATCCAACTGCTGCACTCCTTTGAATACGATGAAGCGGAGAAGGCCTTTGCCAAAGTGATTGATCAGGAACCCGGTTGCGCCATGGCCTATTGGGGTGTGGCCATGGCGAACTTCCACCCACTGTGGACACCCCCTTCAGAAGCTGAATTAAAGAAAGGCGCCCAGGCTATTGAACTGGCCCAATCGCTTCGACCCACCGGCCGGGAAGCGGCTTATATTGAGGCCCTTGCCGCTTTTTACCAAAACTGGCAAACAACCGATCACCGCAGCCGTTGCCTCAATTTTGAAAAAGGAATGGAGCAACTCTACACCCATTATCCGCAGGACAAGGAAGCCGCCGTGTTTTATGCCCTGACCCTGAACGCTGCTGCCGATCCGGCCGATAAATCCTTCAGCAAACAAAAAAAAGCAGGCGAGATTTTGCAGGCTCTCTATCCGGGGCAGCCCAACCACCCCGGTATTGTCCACTACCTCATTCATACCTACGACTACCCTGAGCTTGCAGAAAAAGGATTGATGGCGGCAAGGAAATATGCCTCCGTAGCTCCCTCCTCTGCTCATGCGCTGCATATGCCTTCGCACATCTTTACCCGGCTGGGACTTTGGGACGAGTGCATCCGCTCAAACCAGGCTTCAGTTTTATCGGCCCGCTGCTATGCCGAAGCCACGGGTATTCAGGGACATTGGGACGAAGAGCTGCATGGCCTGGATTACCTGGTGTATGCCTACCTGCAAAAAGGTGAAAGCGATTCTGCCAAAAAGCAATGGGACTATCTGAATACCATCACCCAGGTGCAACCCGTCAACTTTAAAGTAGCGTATGCCTATGCGGCCATCCCATCGCGTTATGTTCTCGAGAACCGACTCTGGGAAGAAGCGGCCCGCCTCCAATTGTTTCCCGCCCATTTTCCCTGGCAGCAATATCCCTGGCAGGAAGCCCTGATTCACTATGCCCGGTTGCTGGGTTCGGTTCATACCAACAAGCTGAAAGTGGCAAAAGCGGAGCTGATGATCCTCAACCGCCTGCACGACACCCTGCTTTTGCAGAAGGACGGCTACAAAGCCAACCAGGTGGCCATACAGATCAAATCTTCGCAAGCCTGGATCAAGCTGAAGGGAGGCAGGGGCAATGAAGCGTTGGCGCTGATGCAGCAAGCGGCCGACATGGAAGACCAAACCGAAAAGCATCCCGTAACACCGGGGGAAGTACTTCCGGCAAGGGAGTTGTTGGGCGATCTGCTGTTGCAGTTGAATCAACCGGCAAAGGCATTGGAAGCGTATGAGGCAAACCTGCGCAAGCATCCCAACCGCCTGAACGGTCTTTACGGGGCCGGTGTGGCCGCAGAACGGTCGGGAAATATGCAAAAAGCCAGGAGCTATTTTCAACAGCTGGATATAGTAGTGGGCCCGGCAAGATCAATGCGGCCTGAAGTGCAGAAAAGCAAACAATACCTCAGCGCTACCGCAGCCTTATAGTTTGCCGGTGTAACAAACTAATGAAAACAGGTACAGTACTGCAAGTACGGCAGCAAGGAAGTTTTAGGGAACGGATCTGTTTTCTATGGAATCAGTCCTGAAAAGCTGATCGGTAATCGTACCCGGTACCGATAAAGAAATAGCCGTGTCCGATCGGTGGAAAACCCGCCTCAAGTGTGTAACTTTATAACAGCAAGTTGCAGGCATTACACCTTGTTTAATTTCTTGTAGATTGGCACTCCTTCAGGCGTGATCAGCATCACCAGGCATTGATTCCGGCTTTACGGCCTGGCAACTTGGGCACAGGCCTTATTGAACGACCACTCCACACCACCGGCAAGACAAACACCTATTGAATTCTGATCGGATTTTCTTTCCGCTACCCAAACTTTCACCGGGAGAATAGTTATGCATTCACTCTAAATAAAACATCATGATAAAGTCAATAAAATGGGTTGCCCTCTGCGTCATGTTTGGCCTGATTGCCGCCTGGTTGTACACCGTCATCGACAGCAAATGGTCGCAGGAAAAACATGCGAGTATTTGGATCACGATCCTGTTCTTTTTGGCAGCGGTGGCAACCATATTATGCGGGTTTAGCGCAGTGGAAAGAAACGATGCCCTGTCGGGGAGCAAGTAAGGAAAGCTTACAGACTGCGCTCAGTGTTGCTTCGTAAAAGTTTTATGGTTTATGGAGCAGAAGTTTTTTCGTTTTTATTTTAGATCAACACGTTTCAACCGGACGTTGGTTACCGGCGCCACAATGAGCGGGAACTTTTCAACCGTTACATTGCTTAGATCTAAGCCAAAACCTTTTTCCTCGGAAAGGCTGATTTCTTTTAACCAGAAATGAAACTTCATGATGATCCTTTCCAAAAAGGGCAGGTCGTTATCCTCGCTCAGGTATTTTTCCATCACCACAAAAGAAAAATCACCCACTACGTTGTTTTTTTCCAAACTCTCATAGCGGCTGGTTACATTTACCTCCCTGCTTTTCACCAAATCTTCCACCACTTTCCGAAAGAGTAAGTTGATGCGTGGCTGCACCCGAAAGCCCAGCCGGAACTCCACCCGGATGATGTCGTTGGGAATGATGTGTTCCACCGTATACTCGGACGTATAGGGATCGTCCAGGGTGTCCACGTGCACCAGCCAGTAAATATCGGCCCGCTTGGGTTTTCGACTCAAAATGGAATAGATGATCTTGTGTTCGATCTCCTTGGGGTTGTCGGCACTGGTTAGGTAGACCAGGTGGGTGGCGTACTTGGGCACCGAGCGGTCGTTGCTGAGCTCCTGGATCTTGGGAATGTAGTGGTCCAGGCGGACAAACTCCACATAGCGGTTTTTGATCTTGCGGGCC
>JAEVYV010000249.1 GCA_023392575.1 Bacteroidota bacterium
AAATAATATAGGTCCCAGCCGGAAGTTTTTGAGTTTTTTCATCCAGCCCATCCCAGTTCCAGCTGCCTTTCAAACCAAGGGTTTGATTCTTTACAAAATAACGAACCGCTTTTCCGCCCGCATTGAAAATAGTGATATTGGCCATGTAGCCTGCTTCTTCCATCTGGTACTGTATGGTAAGCATATCATCGTATCCGTCATTATCAGGAGAAAATATTTTGGGACGAATGTCAATAACGGCGTTGCCGGCTTCCGCTAGTTTGTGCTGCGAGTTTTGATAAGTAGGCGTTCCAAAGCCCGCCGTGAAAGCCGCCGAATGCCAGTTGCCAGCGTCCTGAGATGTTCCGGCCGGATCAATTCTTTCCAGGGCCACGCCTTCGGCATTACTGATCAGGGCAAAATGCCATTTGCTGGAATAACGCACTTCATCCACAACTTCTCCCTGCGAGTTGGTGATCACCACCGTGCCTTTGTCATCGGGGTAAGAAGGCAGGGAAGACAGCGCTAAAGTATTTGACGGAGTTTGCACCAGGTATTCTTTCATCAGCGATGCGGCATCTTCCGTAACAACAATATGTTCCCCTGGAAAAATCCAATACGGCGACTCACTTAATTTTTTAGCGGAGCTGATGGCACCCGCTGCGTTGCGGTTGGCAATGTATAACCTGCTGCCATCAAGTACCTTGTTGCTTTTGTTGTAAAGTTCTACGTAGTCAAAGGCGTTGGGCCGGGGGTTAAACAAAATTTCATTGATGACAATATCGGTATCCAGGGCTTCTTCTGTTAGTCCTGCCCTGGCCTGGTTGTAAGCCGCGATCGCATTGCCCTGGCAGTCTTTTACATGGTTTGCGGTTAGCGTGTAAACGGTTCTTTTTTCCAAGGGGGTGGAAAGCCTTAGCACCACTTGGTTAAACAAGGGCGCTTGGGCAACAACCGACACCAGGCGTATTCCATGCGTTAAAGAATAATTAGTGACAACCGATGCGGAAGCGCTATCCAGCGGTTCATCAAAAACGGCTACGAGAGTTACACTGTCTATGCTGTACGTTCTTTGTAATTGTGGTGGGGTTTGATCAGGGTTAGCTCCATCAACAGCATTCTTTTTCCCGGGCGTTCCGCCGCCCGGGTCCGTGCTGGCTTTCCAGTTGCTCAATCCGCCACAGGGGTTCTTCGTGTCGATCATTTCCAGCGTCCAGCCGCCTTCCTGTTTTACCGCATTTTGATACCAACTGCTTGAGTAGTTTACTGCATGAATGGTTAGTCCTTCCTTTGAAGTTAAACTAAGCAAAGTTCCATCGTTTGCCAGGGAAGGAAAGCTGGGGATGCCCAGCACTCTGCCAAAAGAGCTAAAAAGGGTAGCATTGCCGGTAGAGGTGATGATGAGAAAGTCATCGGCCGGCAAAACATAATTAGGAAAGGCCCCACTGGTTGCCGAAGAAGTAGAAAGCCGGCAGCCGGCCAGGTTCAAATCCCGTCCGCTTACATTTTTTAATTCGATGAACTCGGCATTGGGCAAACCCACCTGGGGAGTGGGGTCGGCCATAATTTCATCGATCACTACCTCATAACGGGCAATCGGTTGCGCCATGCAAAAAAGTGAAATGCCGTGGAAGCATAGAAGCAGCAGCAGTTTGGCCGGGGTCATTACAACTAATATAAAAACTATTGTCAAAAGATTGCATGCATTTGGCGGTAAAAATTTTTCGCTATACATTCGCTTTGCAGTGAAAACAATGAAACATACAACGTGCACAAAGAAACAGTTGTCCAAAGCGGAAGGAGTGTAATGCACGGGTATGTTCAAAATAAATTACAGGCCTTCCCCAAACGGAAGGCTTTTTTATTGCCTGCCGGCATTGAGCAGCGCATAAAAATCATTTAACCACTAAATAAAACGAACAATGAAAGTTGCAGTTGTTGGCGCCACCGGCCTTGTTGGTACAAAAATTCTACAGATCCTTGCAGAACGCAATTTCCCTGTAGACGAACTCATTCCTGTTGCTTCCGAAAGATCTGTAGGAAAGGAAGTGGAATTCAAGGGAAAGAAATACAAGGTGGTCAGCCTGCAGGACGGAATTGCGGCCCGGCCTGCTGTGGCGTTGTTTTCTGCCGGCGGCAGCACCTCGCTTGAGTGGGCGCCTAAGTTTGCCGAAGCGGGTATTACGGTGATCGACAATTCTTCGGCCTGGAGAATGGATCCCGAAAAACCATTGGTTGTACCGGAAGTGAACGCTCATGTGCTTTCGGGCAACGATAAAATCATTGCCAACCCCAATTGTTCCACCATTCAAATGGTGGTGGCCCTGCAACCCCTGCATGAAAAATACGGCATCAAAAGAGTAGTGGTGTCCACCTATCAAAGCGTGACCGGCACGGGCAAAAAAGCTGTGGACCAGTTGTTTAATGAAAGGCTGGGTAAGGAGGGAGAGATGGCGTATAAATACCAAATTGACCTGAACGCGTTGCCGCAGATTGATGTTTTCCTGGACAATGGCTATACCAAGGAAGAAATGAAGATGGTAAACGAAACCAAAAAAATCATGGGCGATGATTCCATCCGGGTGACTTCCACTACGGTGCGCATACCGGTCATGGGCGGTCACAGCGAAAGCGTGAACGTGGAGTTTGCAAACGATTTTGAGTTGAACGAATTAAGGGAAGTGCTGGCCCAAGCTCCCGGTGTGGTGGTGCAGGACGATCCGGCTCAACAAGTTTACCCCATGCCTTTGTGGGCCCACGAAAAAGACGAAGTATTTGTGGGGCGCCTGCGCCGGGACGAAACCCAGCCCAATACCCTGAATATGTGGATTGTCAGCGATAATTTGCGCAAAGGGGCAGCCACCAATGCGGTGCAAATTGCGGAGTATCTGTTGAGCAAGGGCTTGCTGAAATAAAAGCGAAAGCAAAACTGAAAAGTCAAAATTCAAAACCGGTCTTCAGCTCCAGGGCTCCTGTTTTTGAATTTTGACTTTTTACTTTGCCAATATCCTTACAATCAAGCCGGTTCAACTCCTCAACTATTTCGCTGTTTGTACGGAAAATGTTTTCCAAAGTTGTTGGTGATTTCTTCAATCACAATGTCCGACGAGGTGTTGTAGTCGGCGCCTCTTTTATAATGATCGTTCCACAGGGTTTGGTTGTTGCTCACCAAATTGCATGAAGCATGGATGTCGTTGGTTTTGTTGGAGACGTAGGGCAGGGGAAGCCTGCCGGACACACCGGTTTGGTACAGGATCTGCCGGCCCATGTCAATGCCCATGGAAGCCAGGTCGCTCATGTACCGCTTTTTTTGGATGCGCATGCGCACCACGGCATCCACGCCTAAAATTTTCGCCAGTTTTTTATCGTCTTCTTTCCAAGAACCGCGGATGGAGATCCCGTTTTCTTCCAACAGTTTTTCTGTTGTCCCCAGGTCCTGAACGGCCACACTGGTAAAGTACTTGCGGGTATTGGCATGGCGCAATATGCTGTTGTAAAGCGAGTGTTGAAAGCTCCGGCTTTCCGTTTCTTCAATGGCAGCAATGGCCTCTGGTGTCAGGTTCTTGGGCTGGGTTCCGGTAAAGATCATTTCGGCCGGCAGCACCGCAATGATCTTGTGGTGCCGGGTTTGCTGTGCAAAGGACGATGAGGTATAGTATTTAGGACTGGAGCAGGACGCAAAAGCAACGAGTACAAGAAGGCTAACGGATAGGTGTAAACTTTTTTTCATAGCGTACGGTTTTGTTGCTACAAGATAAAAGAAGACCCATGACACTTCATAGCGTCTTAACATTTTTTATTGTTGCAGATATGTAAAAGTGTACAGGCTTGTGGGCTAGTCTGTGTCCACAGCGCGGTTGAAAAAAGCCACCAGGGGCTGCAGGGCCGCAAAGGCGGTTATGGTTTTTTGGTGCAGGGTGGCTTTGGTCAGTTCCTCGTCGCTTACACTTGTTTCCGCAATAAAGCTTTTGAATTTTAAATAATCCGCGGCGGGGTTCTCTTTTTCATAGCCTTTGGGCATGGTTGTCAAACGAACATCGGCGCCGTGGTACAGATCGCCGTATGTTTTTTTAAAGTTCTTTTCGTTCAGCATCAGCTGAAACTCTTCCCAGTTGTAATCAATCTCCTGCCGTACGTTTTTTAGTTTTTGCGCATCGGGCATCCAAAGCCCTCCGCCAATAAAACTAAAACCGGGTTCGCAATGAAAATAATAACCGGCAAAACCGGATTTGCGTCCGCCTCTTTTGATGCTGGCGCCGAAATTGGTTTTATAGGGCGATTTATCCTTGGCAAACCGAATGTCCCGGTTGATGCGAAACAGGCAATCCCGGGCCGTTAATCCGGTTACGGTGGGGTCGGTTTGCTGCAGGGCATCAATCACCAGCTGAATGAAATTGGAAAAGTCAATGCGGGCCGCTTCGTATTGGGCCCTGTGGGCATCGAACCAGGGTTTGTGGTTGTTCTTTTTTAGCTGCGATAAAAACTTTAGGGTTTGGGGCGCTAACATGAAGTGAAGTTAGGGAATGGACAGCGGACAAGTGATGGGTACAAAACCTGCGGGTTTTTCCACTTGTCGACTGACTCCTTTTACAAAACGTGGGGCGACGCCTCAAAGACCTCTTCTGCCGAATAGGTTTTTAGTTCTGGCGGCCCGGAAAAAAACTCCTGCAGCCTGCTGACCAACGTTTTGTACAAGCCACTGGTGTGATAGGCATCGGCATCGGCCTTGGTTTTCCATTCGGTAACCGAAATACAGGCCTCGCTCTTGTCATCGGGCAGGAGCAATCGTATGCCCAGATTGCCCTTTTGTTTTTTGACCTCCGGAGCAATTTCTGCACCGTAAACCTTTTTTACTTCGTCAATGCGATCCGGCAAAAAGTGGCAGAAAGTTAAGCGAACAATCATAACGCCTCCTTTTTTAAGTGAAGAAATGCAGTCTTCCGAGGCGGAAAGTAAAAACTAAAGGTAGAAAAGTTCGTGCACTTTCCTGGGCTGGCCGAAAGAAGCACCGATGAGATAACAAGCAATCAGTGACCAGCCGCTTAAACCCTGCCCCAGTTTTCCCCGCTTTTGATGCGGTACATGGTCATTTCGCTAACATCGTATTTATCGGCCAATTGCTTAATGGTGAGCCTTCGGTTTTTATTGTGGAGTTGTTCTTTGATCCTTCGTACCTGCGCGGCGGTGAGTTTTAACCCCACATCGCGGGTGGCCTGCTTTTTCTTATAGGCAATTTTCGCCGGGCTGTGCTGTTGATGTGCAATCATCTCATCCAAAGTGGCCCAGGCCAGGTTTTTAACCGAGTTGTCCAGCTTGTTATGGTTTTTGTGAATCACAAACCGGTACTTGGGCGAAGGACGTTTTAAAAACAGCTTGGCCAGTTCCCGGTGAATATAAAGTGTGCCTTTATGGCCGGGGCGGTGCAGGTTTAATGTACGGTAGCCCGTGGTCAGGGACCCGCTTAAAAGCTTGCCGTCTTTAAGCACATCTTCTTTATAGCTGGCTATGCGGCCTAGGGAGGATATGGCATAGCGGTTGCGCAATTCCCTGCTGCCTTTGAACAGCAAGGGTTTCCATATTTCTCCCGGTAATTTTTTGATCATAGCTAATATTTGATTTGCGGCATAACGGTTCAGCACAGGGTAGAATAGATGCATGAAAATTTTATGCCGTAGTGGGCGGGTTGGGAAAATCAACCTCTTCCGGGTTCAAAGCGGCCAGCCTTTTAATCATCAACATCATGCCTGAGCGGCAATGAGTTTTAGAAACTCGTCTTCCGATAATATTTTGATACTGGCAATTTTCTTTGCCTTTTCCAGCTTGCTTCCTGCATCTTCTCCCACCACCAGGTAGTGCAGCTTGCTGCTGACACCAGAAAGAATCTTGCCGCCATTGCTTTCCACCATTTCTTCGGCCTCGCTTCGTTTCAGTTTGGAAAGGGTGCCGGTAAACAAAAAGGTTTGTCCTTCAAGGCTGCCGGTACCAAATTCTTTTTTCCCGTTCTTTAACTGCAGACCTAATGCTTCCAGGGCATGGATCATTTCAATATTGTCCTTATTGCGGAAGAACTGCACCACACTGCCGGCAACCTTTGGGCCCACGTCCTCCAAGTTTTGTAGCGCTTCTTCATCAAAGTTTTGCAGGTCGAGCAGGTGATGAATTGCATGGGCCAGGGTTTTGGCCATGGTTTCGCCCACATAGCGAATGCCCAAAGCAAAGATCAGTCGGTGCAGAGGTTGCTTCTTGGAGTTTTCAACTGCTGTACTCAGGTTTTGAATCGATTTCTGGCCAAAGCCCTCCAGTTGCCCTATGGCTTCGTAATCCAATTGATAGATTTGGGGGATGGACCGCAGCAGGCCAAGGGTATAAAATTTCTCAATAAGGGCGCTGCCCAGGCCTCGGATGTCCATAGCGTCCTTACTGGCAAAATGCATCAGTTTTTCCAGCACCTGAGCCGGACAGGAAATGTTCACACAGCGCCAGGCCGCTTCTTCCGGCGCTTTAAACAACTCATCCCCGCAGGAGGGGCAATGGGTTGGGAATTTTATGGGCCTTTCTGCTCCCGTTCTTAGTTCGGTCAGGGGCTTTACAATATAGGGAATAACATCGCCGGCCCTTTCCACCAAAACCGTATCGCCAATGCGAATGTCCTTTTCCCGGATAACGTCTTCGTTGAAAAGAGAAACTGACCCTACCGTTACCCCGCCAATATGCACCGGTTCTATCTTGGCAACGGGGCCGATGTTTCCGGTTCGGCCTACCTGATATTCCACCCGCAGCAGTTTGCTGGTGGCTTGCCGGGCTTTGAATTTATAAGCAATGGCCCAGCGGGGATGGTGGGTGGTCATGCCCATTCGTTCCTGCAATTCAAAATCATTTACTTTGATCACCATCCCATCTATTTCATAGGGCAGGTGGTCCCGCAGGGCTTCGTATTTGTTGCAATAGTCAATGACACCCTGAATGCCCTTTACGACCATTTTTTCCTTATCAGGGCTTCGAAAGCCCAGCTCCCAAAGCATTTCCAGCGTTTGGGAATGCGAGTGCAGTTCACCGTTTTGGCCGCTTAAGGTGTAGTAGCTTATCTGGTAAACAAAGGCTTCCAGTTTTCGGCGCCTCACTTCCAGCGGGTCTTTGATCCGCAGGGTGCCCGAAGCCGCATTGCGCGGATTGGCAAGGGGCGCCAGACCCTGCTCGGCCAGGCCTTCGTTAAACTTTTTGAAATTGGTTTTGTTGATCAACACCTCGCCCCTGATTTCCACGGTCTGCAATCCGTAATCGGAAAACCGGGCCGATAGGGGAATAGATCTGATCTGCCGGATGTTGGGTGTGATGTCGTCGCCCTGAACCCCGTCGCCGCGGGTGGCGCCCCGCACCAGCTGGTCGTCTTCGTAAATTAAAGAAATACTGGCGCCGTCAAACTTGGGTTCAATGC
>JAEVYV010000314.1 GCA_023392575.1 Bacteroidota bacterium
ATGCCGGAGATTTCTTTGTACAGGGGCGCCAGAAAACTGGTTGGGGGCCGTTTTTTCAGGTGCTCCACGTTTCCGGTTCTGGCCGCCTTTACCCATTCCACTACTTTGTTCAAAGGCGTTAAAACGCCCCACCGGATGATCAACAGGGTTACAATGGAAATCACCAGGGCCTGCAAAAACCAACGGATAAAATTGCACACCCAGATATCATTCAGTATGTTTTCTATATACCCGGCGTCCGAATAAAAAACAACAGCACTCTCTGGCAACTCCGCCCTTTTTATGATGCGGATGAACTGGTAAACTTTTTTTCCGCCGATGCTCAGCAGGTTTCCTTTCGACGTATCGGCTGAAATGGCTTCGGAAATATAATCGGAAGACTTTGCCAGGTACGACCGAGTTGCGTTATTGAGGGGCACGATGCTATCGGCATGGTAATAAATGGCAACGCCGGAAAAACTGTACTGCGCAATAACGCTGTCTGTTATTTTAGCGTAAAGACTGTCCCCGGTTTCCAGGCCGTGCAGGTGTTTTTCGTAAAAATCATTGGCGGTCCTTATTGTTTTCGCTTCCAGTTCGTTGTTCAGTTGCTGGCGTTCGGAAGAGATTTGAAAAACCGTAAACCCGAATGCCACCAAACCCACGGCCAGTATAATCGATGCAATCAGTGCCAGATTTATTTTCATAATGCAATGCCTTTTGTTTTAAATGTTCTTTTGCCCCTCCTGTATCGATAAGCATGTATTTGTAGCCGGTGGATTTTTGAGAAAGCGCAATACGGAACATGCGCCGGAAAGGCGTATGGCTACCATGCTACTGCTTTGCTTAGTTTTTTTCCTTTAGGATATAGCCCATCCCCACCTGGGTTTGAATGAGTTTTTGGTCGAAGCTTTTGTCAACCTTATTTCTTACGTAACTGATGTATACGTCTATTACATTGGTATTGGTATCAAAATCAATATCCCACACATTAATGGCAATGTCGGCCCTGGATACCACTTTATTTTTATTTCTCAGCAAGTATTCCAGCAATTGAAACTCCTTGGCCGTGAGCGAAATGTTCTGGCCCGCCCTTTTTACTTCTTTGCTGTCGAGGTTCATTTCCAGGTCGGCGGCTTTTAAAACCGTACCCACCGGTGTGTTTTGCCCTGTGGTGCTTCGTTTTAACAGCACCCGTATTTTCATCAGCAGCTCTTTAAACTCAAAGGGCTTGATGATGTAATCGTCGGCGCCGGCATCATAGCCTTCAATTTTATCGTTCAGCGAGCCCAGGGCTGTAAGCATGATGATGGGAACGTGCTGGTTTTGTGCCCGGATGATCTTGCAGAGTTCATAGCCGTTGATGCCGGGCAAATTAATGTCCAGCACAACCAGATCGAACGAATGAGTTTGAAAAAGCTTCAGGCCGATAGAGCCGTCGTAAGCTGCTTCTACATAAAACCCGTGTTCACTAAGACCCAGCTTTAATGTATCGGCGATTTTTTTTTCATCCTCAACCAATAAAATCCGACGCTCTTCCATCTGCTTGCTTTTTAGTTGGGGCAAATTACAAACTTCAACAAAAAGGGCTTGGGTTCTAATAGCTTTCTAATCCCTGCCTAATGGTGCCCTAATGCTGCAGAACTACTTTTAATCCGTCAAACACAAGGGATGCCCTTTTCTTTTAAAACAATATTAGTTCCGGTTGATTTTTCTATCAATACTGAAGTGGCCATCAATAAAGCCCTTGAGGTATCTGATAAAGAAGGGGCCACACTTCACTTGATGCATGTACTCAGTGACAAACGCCCAAGGCTTGTGCTGCAAAATAACAATAAGTCGCACGACTCATTTGTTAAAACAGCAGAACCTTCGGTTGACCAGATGATGACCGAGTGGAAGAACACCATAGAGGAAACCAATCCGCACATAACGGTGTGCTGCTGGCTGCAGCGCCATACTTCCGTTCAACGCAGTATTGAAAAAAAAGCAAAAAGATTAAAAGCAGATTTACTTGTTGTTGGGAAGAAATCCAACCATAACTGGTTTCCGTTTTTAAATACGGTTGTACCGCACAACCTGGCCAAAACCACCGGCTGCGCCGTTCTAACCGTGAAGCCCGGCTCCCTGCACACCAAGATCAAAACCCTGGTGGTGCCGGTGACCGAAGACATCCCCAAACATAAAATGCAAACCATTGCGGCCCTGTGCAAAACCACCCGGTTAAAAGTGCACCTGGTGTCGTTTATGAATGAGCACAACGTGCCGGTGCAGTTTTCTTCGTCGGCCCTGTTAAAACTGTATCAGTGGCTGAAAGAAACCCTGCACTGTCAGGTAGAATACACCGTTTTGCACCACGACAACAAAGCCCGGGCAGTGCTGCTTTATGCCGAAAAAGTGAATGCCGATCTGTTGCTGGTCAATCCGGTTTCCGAAACCAGGATCGGCTGGATGAACAAGCACATATCGGATGTGCTGTCCCCGGATTCAAAAGTTCAGGTATTAACCGTACGCCATACATTTTAATCCACTTAAACCAGAGAAAATGAAAAAAACAGTTCTTTCAATGAGTTTCCTTATGGGCGGTCTGCTCCTGCAGGCCCAATCTGTTGAAACAGGCAATCAATTGTATTATTACGAAAGATACCAGAGTTCGGAAAATCACTTTCATACCGTTTTAGCCCAGCAACCAGCCAATGCCGAAGCCTGGTACGGACTAACAAAAGCGTACCTGGCGCAAAAAAAATGGGATAAGGCTGCCGACAGCCTGCGCCTGGCACCTTCCGGCCTCCATGCCGAGCCTTTTTACCAGGTGGCGTACGGGACCGTGTTGCTGGAACAAGATAAAAAGGACAGCGCGGCCTTCTATTTCAACAGCGCCCTGAAAAAAACCAAGGAAAAAAACGAAGCCATACTGGCCGCCGTGGCAGATGCCCATGTCCAGAGCAAAAACGGCGATGGCAATTATGCGGTTGAAATCGCAAACAAGGCTATCAAACGAAGCAAGAAAAACCCCGCAAACCACCTTTTGCTTGGAGACGCATACCGGAAGTTGAACAACGGAAGCGAAGCATACAAAGCCTACAAACAATCGCTGGAAACCGACGACCGGTACGCCGCCGCTTATCACAAAATTGGCGAGATCTTTTTGACCCAAAAGAATGCGGAACTGTATGTGGAGTACTTCACCAAAGCCGTAAACGCCGACCCCAGTTATGCCCCGTCGCTTTACCAGCTTTACATCTACCATTTTTACCGCGATGTGGCCAAAGCATTTGACTACTACAACCAATACGTAGCCAAGGCAGATCCGTCCATTCAAAATGAGTACGATCTGGCCGACCTGCTGTACCTCACCAAAGAGTACAACAAGGCCATTGACAAGGCAAACAGCCTGGCCGCCAGCCAGGGCAATCAGCTAAAGCCCCGCATTTATAAATTGCTTGCCTACAGCCATGCGGAATTGAAAGACTCGGCCAGGGCCATTGAGTACATGCAGCAGTATTTTGGCAAGGAAGAAGACAGCAATTTCATTGCAAAGGATTTTGAAACCATGGCTCTTTTTTACACCAACATGGAAGGCAAGCAGGATTCGGCCCTGGTGTTTTATGAAAAAGCAGCCGGCTTGCAAAAAGATTCCACAGTACTTTTCGGATACTACAAAAACCTGTCAAACCTGGCCAAGGCCCAAAAAGATTATGCCGCACAGGCAAAATGGCTGGCCAAGTATTACAATGGAAACGAAAAGGCCACCAATGTGGACCTCTTTAACTGGGGCCTGGCTCATTTTCTGGGCGAAGACTATGCCATGGCGGATTCTGTATTTGGAATGTACGTTTCCAAATATCCCGAACAAACGTTTGGGTATTACTGGCAGGCCCGCAGCAATGCAGCGCTGGATAAAGAAATGACAGAGGGCACAGCCATCCCCTATTACAAAAATTTGATTACGGCGTTGGAAAAAGACACCGCCAACTCCAACTATAAAAAATGGATGGTAGAAGCCTATGCTTACCTGGCGGCCTACGAAGCCAACACCGAAAAAGACTATCCCCAAGCTGTGGGTTATTTTCAAAAGGTTTTGGAAGTTGACCCCGAAAATGCCGATGCCAAAAGATACATTTCCATTCTACAAAGCAACAGCACAAGCGAGGGTAGCAAGTAAATAGACTTAGTGTTTTTTCTCATGTCCTCTGGTTGGTTCTCGGGTCCCGCCTTCTGCGGGACCCTTTTGTTTTCCTCAGGGAAGCAGGCCGCCACCGGCCACATGTTCGTGCAGCCCCGATTCATC